>DATLFF010000305.1:0-2709 GCA_035524915.1 Gemmatimonadota bacterium
CACGCTGGGCGATGTGGTCACTCATTACGACCGCGCCCCGGCCGCGCCCGCGGGCACCAGCGAGATCCGGCCGCTGCGCCTCGGCCGGCGCGAGCGGGCCCAGCTCGAGGCGTACCTCCGGTCGCTGAGCGGAGACCTCGACGCGCCGCCGGAGCTGCTGGCGGCCCCGGCGCCGGCTCCGTCCAGCGGGGGTGGCCGGTGAGCCGCGGCGGGCTCGTCACGTGTGACCTCGCCGTGGTCGGCGCTGGCGCAGCGGGCCTCGCCGCCGCGCTGCAGGGGGTGGCCCTGGGGCTGGACGTGGTGGTCGCGACCCGCGGCCGGCCGGGCGGACGGCTCCTCATGGCCGAGCGGCTCCCGCTCGTCGATGGCTTTCCGGTCGGGCTGAGCGGCGAGGAGCTCGTGGAGCGCGCGCTGCGGCAGGCGGGTCGGCTCGGCGTGCGGGTCATGAGCGGCGCGGAGGTCACGGCGCTCGCGGAGCCGGCGGCCGAGCGTCGTCGCCTGGTGCTCGCGACCGGCCAGCGGATCGATGCGCGGACGGTGGTCATCGCCACCGGCGTCGAGCGTGCGACGGCCGAGGTGCAGGACGCGGATCGCCTGATCGACGCGGGCGTATACACGCGGCGGCCCGGCCCGGGAGGGGTGCGTGCGGCGGGCACAGCATACGTCGCGGGAGATCCGGCGGCGGCCGCGCGTGCGGCGCTCGACCTCAGCGACGGCGGCGGACGGGTCACGGTGATCACGAGCGACGCGCGCCCGTCGAGGGTCATCCCCCAGAACCTGCTCCGCGAGCTGCGCACCCGGCCGAACGTCGCGGCGCTGCCGTGCGCGCAGGTAGTGGGCGTGGACGGAATGGATCGGCTCGAGGTGGTCCTGCTGCGCGATACCCGGACCGGGCGCCTGCGCGCGCGCACCGCCTCCTCGCTCTGGCTCATGGGAGTCGAGCGCGGCCGGGCCGGGTGGCTGCCAGGATCCATCGAGCGCGACGATTCGGGCCGTCTACGGACCGGGCGAGTGGGGGATCGCCTGGCTTCCGAGACCGCGCTGCGTCGTGTGTTCGCGGCGGGCGACGCTCGAGCCGGCGCCCCGTGCGGCCTGCTCGCCATCCCCGATGGCCTGGATGCCGCGGAGCAGGCGTGCGCCCGCCTCCGCCTCGACATGGAGACAGCGGCGTGAATGAAGCGTCGGCCGTCCTCGTGATCGGTGGTGGTCCCGCCCACCCGGGCGTGCCGGGTTTCCTGGTCCTCCGCTCAGCGCCGACATACATTCGAGCCCCACCTCCTGCCACCCCAGAACAGGAACTGTCCGTGTCCGCTCTCCGGCCCACGCCCGCCCTGGTCGCGGCCGCCTTTCTCGCCGTCCTCGCCTGCGACGACCCCACCGACTCCAATCCGTTGGGGGGGGACGCCGTCCTCGACGGCGGCGTTCTGACGGTGAGGGGCGGCGGCACCGGGAGCCACATCGTCGTCCGCTACTCCGCGACGGGCGTCGACGTCGAGCGCGACGGCGACGCGGCCCGGTTCACCGAGCCGGTGACGGCCATCCGGATCCTCGGCGGTGCGGGGGACGACGTCGTCCGCTATGACCAGACCGTCGTGGCCGACCTGGAGCGGCCCCCGGGTCAGTGGCATCCACGACCCACTCGGCCAGCCTCTCGAGGATGTCCGGGCGCACCCGATTCGGGTCCGGAATCATGAGGCCATGTCCCACTCCCTCGAACACCCAGACGTCCATGTTCGGAAGCCTCAGGGAGTCCAGTCGCTCCACGCTCCGGGCGACCGGAACATTGTCCGACTCGTCGAGTCGGCCGTACAGGGTCACGGCCGGGGCTGTCACCTCCGCCCAGTGCTCGATCGGGTCGATGGGCCCGTTCGTGGCCCACCACTCGGGACGCCGGCGCTTCACTACCCATACCGAGATCGGCCGGACCAGGCCGTCGAGGATCCCCGGCAGCCGGTCGCGCTTCATATCCTGACTCAGCTCGTGGACGAGCTGCTCGTTCAGAGGGACGGCGCTGCCGGAGATGTTGACCACGAAGGCCGCGTCCAGACGTGGCGCGACCATGGGGGCGATATGCCCGCCCTGGCTCATGCCGACCAGCCCGACCCGGTCCGGATCCACGGCGGGATGCTCCCGAAGAGCCTGCACCTGAGCCGCGACGTCCTCGGCGAAGCCCGCTAGCCCGGTGGCGAACCAGTCGCCCCCCGACTGGCCGCTCCCTCGCTTGTCCGGGAGCAGCACCGCCAGTCCGCTCCGCACCAGCGTGTCGGCGAACGTCATGTACCAGTAGTTGTCGCGATCGCTCGCCCCCGAGCCGTGGATGATCACCGCCCCCGGTACCGGACCCGGGCGATCCCGCGGGAGGAACAGCGACGCCGCCAGCGTCACCCCCTCCACCTCGACCGCGAAGGGCTCGACCCGGTACCCGTAGCCCGGCAGCCGCTCCGCATACGACCCCGATCCCACCGGCCACTCGAAGCCCGTGACACGTCCATCCCGCTCCCTGAACTCGACGACTGGAGCGTCGGGCCCGCCCGTATGGAGTAAACCGTCCGCGCCCGGGACGAACGTCGTCGCGTAGACCGTGTCCCACAGCGAGAAAAGCCGGAGTCCGCCCTTCGCGGAGTACGTCACCAGCGCCGTGTCTCCCGCCGGCATGTGGTACCAGCCCACTCGATCATCGAGGCCCTCGACACCCTGAGGCTGACCTGC
>DATLFF010000306.1:0-3341 GCA_035524915.1 Gemmatimonadota bacterium
GCCGCCGCCGCAGACGGTTCGCGGCCACGACTCCGCCCACCCCTCCGCCCAGGACCAGCGCCGTCCTACCCACGTTCCGCCTCCTCCATCAGAAGACCAGGACCCGGTCCGCCGAATGCGTCCAATCCGCCAGCTCCTCCAGGGTGCCCCGCCGCGTGCCCTCGGCCAGCTCCGCGTCGGCGATCCCGCGGGCGTCCATGCAGGTCCCGCAGGCGGCCACCTCGCCGCCCCGCTGCGTGACCGCCGCGATCATCCGCTCCAGCCTGTAGTAGCCGTTCGGCACGCTCTGCCCAGCCTTGGCGCAGGCCGCCGCGTCGCCCATCAGGAAGACGCGCACGGGGGTGTCCTCCCGCTTCGCCAGCGCCCCCGCCAGCCGGAGCGCGTTGTAGGCGCGCTCGGTGCCGTAGGGCGGGTCGTTCACCACGAACAGGATCGTCACGAGCGCACCGCCTCCTTCCTGGGGCTGGTTTCCGTCTCCACGGGCAGGCCCCGGACCCGCCAGTCCGGAAGTCCCGCGTCCAGCCGGCGCCCGGAGATGCCCGCGCGCCGGAGCGCGGCCACCGCCTCGAGCGACAGGACGCACCACGGGCCGCGGCAGTAGGCCACGACCTCGCGGTCCCGCGGGAGCCGCTCGAGACGCTCCTCCAGCTCGCCCAGGGGGACAGAGAGCGCACCCGGGATGTGGCCGGCCCGATACTCGTCCTCCGGCCGCACGTCGATCACCGTGACGTCGCCCGCCCGCATCCGCTCGCGCAGCGCGTCCACGCCGATCGGCACCAGCCGCTCCGGCTCCTCGAACGACTCCCGCACCAGCCGCTCCACCTCCGCCAGCCGGCGTCGGGCCAGCTCCTCCAGCGACCGGAGGAACGGGATGAGCGCGTCGTCCGCCAGCCGGTAGTAGACGTAGGGGCCGTCCTGCCGTGTCTCGACCAGCGACGCCGCCCGGAGTCGAGCCAGGTGGGCGCTCGCGTTCCCCACCGTCATGCCGGTCTGTCGCGCCAGCGTCTCGACGTTCTTCTCCCCCTGGGCCAGGAGGTCGAGAAGCTGGAGCCGGCGGGGGCTGGCGACGGCCCCCGCCATCCGGGCGAGGCCGTCGAACAGGCGGGTGCGGAGGCCTTCGGAAGACATACAATGATTCTATTGAACATTAGAATGCTTGTCAAGGCAACGGATCCCCATCCGGGACCGGCGAGCCCGGGGGGGCCTGGCGTCAGCGATCTCCCCCGCGTCGCCCGAGGTCCTGCAGCAGGCGCACGAGCCCGTACAGCGCCAGCCCCACGACCAGGAACCCCACGAGGAGCCACAGGACCATCCACAGGCCGCCCCAGCCCCCCATTATTCCGTCCATTCCGTTCATCCTTCCTCCTTCCCGGCCGGTTTCGCGGCCCCGGGCCGCCCGGGGGCCGGCGCGCGCGCCATCTGCCGCTCTCGCCACAGCGACCACACGACGGGCAGCACCACCAGGGTCAACACCGTGGCGCTCGCCATCCCGCCGACCATGGGCGCGGCGATCCGCTTCATCACGCTGGCCCCCGTGCCGTGCCCCCACAGGATCGGCAGGAGCCCGAAGCCGATCGCCGAGACGGTCATGATCTTGGGCCGGACCCGCTCCACCGCTCCCTCCCGCACCGCCGCGAAGAGGTCCGCGCGTCCCCGCATGCTCCCCGCCCGCACCCGGCGGTGCCAGGCCTGATCCAGGTAGAGGAGCATGACGACCCCCGTCTCCGCCGCCAGACCGGCCAGGGCGATGAAGCCGACCCACACCGCCACGCTCGTGTTCCAGCCGGCCGCCCACAGGAGCCACACCCCGCCGATCAGGGCGAACGGGAGCGACAGCATCACAATCGCGCTCTCGGCCACCGAGCGGAAATTCCCCCACAGGAGGAGGAAGATGATCCCGATCGTCAGCGGCACCATCCACCGGAGCCGCCGGTTCGCCTCCTGCATGTGCTGGTACTGGCCGCCCCATTCCAGCGTGTAGCCGGCCGGCAGCTCCAGCTCCCGGTCGAGCCGGCCGCGGGCCTCCTCTACGAAGGAGCCGATGTCGCGCCCCCGCACGTCCACGTAGACGAGCGCGTGCAGCCGGGCGTTCTCGCTTTTGATCATGGGCGGGCCGGCGGCGAAGCGGACCTCCGCCAGCAGTCCGAGCGGTACCTGCGCCCCCGCCGGCGTCGGCACGAGGACCCGCGCGATCGCCTCCGGGGTGTCCCGCACCCCGCGCGCGTAGCGGACGTTCACGGTGTAGCGCTCGCGTCCCTCGATCGTCCGGGTCGCGTCCACTCCCCCCACCGTCGCCATGATCGTCCGCTGGACGTCCTCGACCGAAAGGCCGTAGCGCGCGATGGCGTCGCGGTCGACGTCGATCTCCAGGTAGCGTCCGCCGACGGCCCGCTCGGCGTAGACCGACGCCGCCCCCTCGACCGTGGAGAGCAGACCCTCGACCTCCTTGCCGATCCGCTCGATCGTCGCCAGGTCGGTGCCGAACACCTTGATCCCGACCGGCGTCTTGATGCCGGTGGCGAGCATGTCGAGCCGGTTCTTGATCGGCTGGGACCACATGTTCGCGATGCCCGGCGTCCGGGTCGCCCGGTCGAGCTCGGCGGTGATCCGCTCCTGGGTCATCCCGGGCCGCCACTCGTCCTCCGGCTTCAGGATCGCGATCGACTCGATCATCGACATGGGTGCGGCGTCGGTGGCGCTCCGCGCGCGGCCGATCTTGCCGAGCACCCGCTCCACTTCGGGGACGGTCATCATCGCCGAATCGCGCTGCCGGAGGATCCGCGCCGCCTGCGCCGTCCCGATCGCCGGGAAGATCGAGGGCATGTCCATGATCGCGCCCTCGTCCAGCGGCGGCATGAACTCCGACCCCAGCCGGAACCACGGGATCGCCGTCAGCGCCAGGACCGCGGCCGCTCCGACCAGGACGGGCCCCCGGTGACGGAGGACCGCGTCGATCGTCGGCCGGTAGAGCCGCAGCAGGAGGCGGTTCAACGGGTTCTCCTCCTCGCTCCGGATCCGCCCGCGCACCAAGAGTCCCATGAGGACGGGGACCACCGTGACCGCCAGCAGCGCCGCGGCGGCCATCGACAGGGTCTTGGTCCAGGCGAGCGGAGTGAACAGTCGGCCGGACTGCCCGGTCAGGGCGAAGACGGGGAGGAAGCTGACCGTGATGACGAGAAGCGCGAAGAAGAGCGAAGGGCCCACCTCCTGCGAGGCGTCCCGCGCCAGCTCCCACCGCGAGCGCGGGCTTCCCTCGGCCGCATTGCGCTCGATGTGCTTGTGCATGTTCTCGATCATCACGATCGCGGCGTCGATCATCGCCCCGATCGCGATCGCGATGC
>DATLFF010000307.1:0-4966 GCA_035524915.1 Gemmatimonadota bacterium
CGACTAGGAGAAATCCGACCTGCCTCGAGAAAAGAACACCCGGGACGCCGAGGTTCAATCCCGGCCGGGTTACCCCTCCCGCGGCGCGCCCCCCACCGCCTCCGCCACCGGCCGCCCCGCCGGCCGCTCCTTGACCCGCGCCGCGTACACGAGCAGCAGCCCCGCCAGGATCGTCCCTCCGCCGAGCGCCAGGCGCCACGTGACCGCCTCGTCCAGCACCCACCAGCCGAGGAACACCGCGACCACCGGGTTCACGTACGCGTAGGTCCCCACCTTGGTGCTCGACATGTGGGCGGTGATGAAGACGAACGCCGTGAATCCGACCAGCGAGCCCATGACCGCCAGGTAGCCGACCGCGAGCCACGCCTCCGCGCTCCACTCGACCGGCTGGCCGCGCTCGAGCATCAGATGGACGGCGAGCATCAGCGGCCCCGCCACCAGGGTCTCCACCGCGCTCGCCCCGAACGGGTCCACGCCGCGGAGCGCGCGCCGCGCGTAGACGGTGCCGATCGCCCACATGAGCGACGCCACGAGCACGGCGGCGACCCCTGCCCAGGACGACTCCACGCCCTGGAACGGCCGGACCAGAAGCGCCACGCCGGCCATGGCCACGGCGAGTCCGGCCCATCCCATGGGCGAGAGGCGCTCCGCCCCTTTCCCGAAGCGCGCGATCAGCGTGGTCCAGATCGGGAACGTGGTGACGAGGAGCGCGGCAAGTCCGGAGGAGAGGTGGATCTCGCTGTAGTTGAGGAGTCCGTTCCCGATGACCAGCAGGAGGATCCCCACCAGCGCGGCGCGGGCGAACGTCGCCGGGTCGCGCGGGAGCCGCCGCCCTGTAACCAGGCACGCGGCGGCCAGCACCGCGCCGGCGATCGAGAACCGCACGCCCCCCAGCAGGTACGGCGGCAGGTGCTCGACCCCGATCTTGATGAACAGGTAGGTGGAGCCCCACACGACGCAGACCACCGCGTAGGCGATCGCGACGGCGGCGCGGGAGGCGGAGGGGGTGGGCACGAGCGGAATCTAGCGTCCGACCTCCGAGTGGACGCTCTACGTGGTTGGACCCTCGGAGCCCGGAGTGGGGTACTTCCAGGCCGTCGTGCACCCGAATCGGAGGCCACTCCAAACGCAGTATGACACGTTCGAATGACCTCGGAACCGCTCAGCGGTGGCTGATTCCTCTGCTCGCCGTCCTGCCCGCACTGGGGATGGCGGTGTGGGGCGGGATGTCTGGCGAGGCGCGGGAAGTGGAGCCGATCCCGCTGGGGAGCATACCGGCCGCTCCGCTTGTGGAGCCGGCGCTGGACTCCATGACCGCACCCGAACCGTATCCGGGAGAGATCCTGGAGCGCGACGGGATCGTCGGCCAGATCGCGAGCCGACGCGATCTTCCGGACTCGATCGGCGTCCTCATGGAGCGCCGGCTCTCCGCGAGGTCCGGATCGATCGAGGACTACCTCCTGTGGCTCCCGCCCGGCCTCGAGCGGGGCGGCCGCGCGTGGCCGGTGATTCTCTACCTGCACGGCCGCTCGCTCCGCGGCGACGATCCTTCCATGTTGCTGCGCTACGGACTTCCCCGCTACCTCGCCGAGGGCCGCTCGATCCCGTTCATCGTGGTGGCGCCCCAGCTCCACACGCCGGGCTCCTGGACCGATGTCGATCGTCTGGCCGCGATCCTGGACCAGGTCGAGGCCCGCTACTCCGTCGACCGCGACCGCGTCTACCTGACCGGCTACAGCATGGGCGGGGGCGGCGTCTGGCGGATGGCGCTGGAGCACGCCGACCGCTTCGCCGCGGCGGTGCCGATGGCCGCGCACACGCCCGAGCCGACCGCTGTCTGGGCCCGCGCGGTGGCGGAGTTGCCGATCAGGGTGATCCACGGCGCCGAGGACGAGTCGGCTCCGCCCGCCGCCGCCCGCACGATGGTCGAGTTCCTGCGCCGGACGGGCGCCGACGCGGAGCTCCGGATGGTCGAGGGCGCGGACCACGGCGACCTGACCACGGTCTACCGCGATCCCTCGCTGTACGACTGGATGCTGGAGCACCGCCGGCGCTGAGCGCGTTGCCGGCCGGACCCCGACGGCTACCTTGAGGCTGGCCCCTGCCGAAAGGAGACCGACGGTGCCGGACCCCGACATCCAGGACCTGATCTACGACTGGAACGAGGCCGCCGAGGAGCTGACGAAGCCCCCCCAGGCGGTCGAGTTCGACGACGAGACTCTCCGCGACGGGCTCCAGTCCCCCTCGGTCACCGACCCCTCGATCGAGCAGAAGATCGAGCTCCTCCACTTGATGGACCGGCTCGGGATCCACACCGCCAACATCGGCCTGCCCGGCGCGGGCCCGCGCGCGGTCGCCGACGTGCGGGCACTGGCCAGGGAGATCGTCGACGCCGGGCTCTCGATCGGCGCCAACTGCGCCGCCCGCACGCACAAGAACGACATCGATCCGGTGGTCGAGATCTCGCAGGAAGTCGGTCTCGCCATCGAGTGCTGCACGTTCATCGGATCCTCCCCCATCCGGCAGTACGCCGAGGGGTGGGACGTCGATTGGATCCTCAAAACGAGCGTGGAGGCGGTCGAGTACGCGGTGGGGCGCGGGGCGCCGGTCATGTACGTCACGGAGGACACCACCCGGGCGCGCCCCGAGACCCTGAAGCGGCTCTACACCGCCGCGATCGAGGCGGGCGCCGCCCGGATCTGCCTCGCCGACACGGTCGGCCACGCCACCCCCGACGGGGCGCGGAACCTGGTGAAGTGGGCGAAGGCGCTGGTCGCCGAGACGGGCGAGGACGTCAAGGTCGACTGGCACGGCCACCGCGACCGCGGCTTCGCGCTCGCCAACGCGCTCGCCGCCATGGTCGCGGGCGCCGACCGAATCCACGGCAGCGCGGTCGGGATCGGGGAGCGGGTGGGGAACATGGAGATCGACCTGCTGCTCATGAACCTCAGGCTTCTCGGCTGGATCGACAACGACCTCTCGGCGCTCCCCGAGTATTGCCGCAAGGTCGCCGAGTACACGGGAGTGCCGCTCCCCGCCAACTATCCGGTGGTGGGCGAGGACGCGTTCCGGACCGGCACCGGTGTCCACGCCGCCGCCGTCATCAAGGCGCTCCGGATGGGCGACGAATGGCTCGCCGACCGCGTCTACTCTGGCGTCCCCGCGGGCTGGATCGGCCGCCGCCAGCGGATCGAGATCGGCCACATGTGCGGCAAGTCGAACGTGATCTACTGGCTCGAGTCGCGCGGCATCGAGGCCGAGCCGGGGCTGGTCGAGAAGATCTTCGAGCACGCCAAGCAGTCCGACCGGATCCTCTCCGACGAGGAGATCGAGGCCCTGATCGGGGCCGGCCGCCCGGTCGGCTGAGCGTGGAGCCCCACCACCTCGCCATGCTGATCGCCGGCCTGGCCCTGCTGGGCGGAGCGTGGCTGCCCAACGCGCTCGCCGGGCGACCCCTCTCGCCGCCGATCGTCTTCGTCGCCTTCGGCTGGCTGGTCTTCAACCTGCCGGTCCCGTTCGAGTTCCCGCGCCCGTGGGCGGGCGACGACGCGAGGTTCACCGAGCGCGTGACCGAGCTCGTGCTCATCGTCTCTCTGATGAGCGCGGGGTTGAAGATCGACCGGCCGCTCCTGCATCGGGACTGGGGACTCACGGCGAGGCTACTCGCGCTGACGATGCCGCTGACGATCGCAGCCATCGCCTTCCTCGGGGCGTGGGCGCTGGGGCTCGCACCGGCTGCCGCTCTCCTGCTGGGCGCGGTGCTGGCCCCCACCGATCCCGTGCTCGCCTCGGACGTCCAGGTCGGCGGGCCCGGAGAGGATGAGAAGACGGCCGGGGAAGTGCGCTTCGCCCTGACGTCCGAGGCCGGCCTGAACGACGGCCTCGCCTTCCCGTTCGTCTACGCCGCCATCGCGATCGCCGCCGGGGGCGAGCCGACGACGTGGCTCGGCTCCTGGCTCGCGGTGGACGTCCTCTACCGGGTCGCGATGGGAGTCGTGATCGGCGGCGTCCTGGGGTGGGGTCTCGCGCATCTGCTCTTCGGCATCGGCGAGGCGAAGCTCGCCAACCGGGCGGACGCTCTGATCGTCCTGGCGATGACGCTGCTGGTCTACAGTCTCGCCGAGCTCGCCCACGGATACGGCTTCCTGGCCGTCTTCGTGGCGGGGTACGCCATCCGTCAGTACGAACAGGAGCACGAATACCATAGCCGGCTCCACGAGTTCTCGGTGCAGACCGAGAAGGTGCTGCTGGCCGGGCTGCTGGTCCTCTTCGGCGGGCTTCTCGCGAGCGGCATCCTCGACCTGCTCACGTGGCGCGGCGTGGCCGTCGCGCTCGCCGTGGTCCTGGTGGTACGGCCCGCCGCCGGGCTCGCCGGGATGGTGGCCGCGGACGTCCCCCGACGGGAGCGCGCGGCGATCGCCTTCTTCGGCATCCGGGGCATCGGCTCGTTCTACTACCTGGCGTACGCGCTCAACCGCGAGGAGTTCGGCACCGCCATGGGGATCTGGGCCGTGGTCGGCCTGGTCGTCCTCATCTCGATCGTGCTCCACGGGGTGACCGTTTCGCCGGTCATGAGGCGGGTGGGAAGCTAGAAGGATCATGAGAAAGTTCGCGCTAACGCTGGTGGCCCTGGCGGGCCTGGTCCTGATCGGAATCCGTCCGGCCGCGGCGCAGAGCTTCAGGTCGGTGGTGGAGTTCTCGGCGCCCTCTCGAGTCGCGCGGCATCGAGGCCGAGCCGGCTCTGGTCGAGAAGATCTTCGACCACGCCAAGAAGTCCGACCGCATCCTTGCCGACGAGGAGATCGAGGCCCTGATCGGGGCCGACCGGGTCGCCCGCTAATACCATCTCCCTGAGCCACTCGCGGGATCTTTCCCGTGTAATAGCTGGGAGGATTGCATGGAGCCGGTCTCCGTCGTGGTCACAGGTCTCGGACCCATCAGCGCCATCGGATGCGGCCGGGACGAG
>DATLFF010000308.1:0-2518 GCA_035524915.1 Gemmatimonadota bacterium
AACGGCCTGGCCGTCGATCTCAAACGGCACTTGAACAACGAGCCGGTGGCAGCGCGGCCCCCCTCGGCCGCCTACCGGATCGGGAAGGCGTTCAGGCGCAACAAACTGGCCTTCCTGGCGGCCAGCGCGGTCGCCGCAGCACTGGCCGCCGGGGCCGCGGTGAGCACCTGGCAGGCGCACCAAGCCAAGGAGGCGCAGCTGGCGACCGAGCTGGCCCGCGCCGACGAGCGGGAGCAGCGCCTCCAAGCCGAAGCGGCGACGGCGCTTGCGGAGTCCGAGCGCGAGCGCGCCGACGCTGAGGCCGCCGCGGCACTGGAGAGCCGGCACCATGCCCAACGGCTACTCTACGCCGCCGACATGAACCTGGCCGGCCAGGCCCTGGAGGTGAGTAACCTCGGCCGCGCCCGCGACCTGCTCGCACGCAACATCCCACTGGAAACTGAGCATGACCTCCGCGGCTGGGAGTGGCGCTACTTCTGGCAACTGAGCCAGAGCGACGAGCTGTTCACCTTCCTCCAGATGAAACATGCGAACTCGGTCTGGAAGCTGGCGCTCTCGCCGGACGGGACGCGCCTGGCCATCGGTGCGGCAGGAGGCCAGGCGGAGGTCTGGGACTTGGCGAGCCGCACGAAGATTCGCGACCTCGGGGCGAGCCCCGGCGGGCGGTTCGCGGCCGTAGCCTATTCGCCGGCTGGCGATCGTCTGGCCGTCGCTCCTGGGAATGGCACGGTCGTCTTGTGGGACACCGCCAGTTGGCGAGAGGCGGCGACGCTCAAGGGTGCCGGGGCTGTGCGGTCGATCCACTTCTCGCCGGACGGCGGGCGAGTCCTAACGATGAACCGCGGGCGCTCGGCGCGGGTCTGGGAGGTGGCGCCACCTCACGGGTTCGTGGAGATCGCCTCGGACTCCACGCGGGGTTCGTCCAGCATCCACCACGGCGAGGCGGTTTTCTCGGCAGATGGCGAGCGGGTCATCGTCGGCGACGCTTACGGCTCGGTAAAGGTGATCGACGCGGCAGACGGAGGACTGATCCGCGAGTGGTCGCTCCCGGAGCTGGACGGTGGGGTCACAGCGGTGGCGGCGTCTCCCGACGGCCGGTTCATCGCGACCGGCTCGGGGTACGGCTCGGGTGTGGTCCACGTCTGGGACGCGGGATCGGGCGGGCTGGTCAAGGGGCTGGAGGGGCACCGCGGCTGGGTCCCGATGTTGGCGTTCTCGCCCGACGGCCGCTGGCTGGCCAGCGCCAGCGCGGACCAGACGGTCCGCCTCTGGGACACCACCGGCTGGGAGGAGTCGGTGGTCTTCCAAGGCCACACGCTGGAGGTGTGGTCCCTGGCTTTCTCGCCCGATGGCTCACGGCTCTATAGCGGGAGCAAGGACGGCGAGGTCAAAGTCTGGGACCCGGCTTCGCGGCGGCGTTCGAGGGCGTTCCGGACGGTTGCTGATGTCAGTCGGAGGCCCGGGTCGGTCGGGCTGGCACCGGACGGGAGCCGGGTATTCTTCATCGACATCCGCGGTGGCCTGATGCAGCTCGACCTGAGACGGGACAGCGCCGCTTCGCGGGTCGAAGGGGAGTGGTCAGGCGTGCTCCGCGTCCTCATCTCCCCCTCGGGTCGCTACCTCGCTCTGCTCGCCGGGGACAGCCGGATCTGGGTCACCGACCTCGTCGCGAGCAATACGTTCCCGCCGCTCGAGGCACACGCAGGGTTCGCCATCCCGGTCGCATTCGACGAGGACGAGCACCGCCTGGTGGTGGCGAGGTCGACCGAGCGCAGCGACTCGCTGGCGACCGATCGGGTCGATTTCCGCAGCGGGGAAGCCGACGGCACGCGCGCGTTCGAGTTCGGCGCCCCGGTCGTCCAGTTCGAGGTGTCGGACCACCGCGTCATCGTCTGGTGCGCGGACGACCGCGTGTTCGTCATCGACCTCTCGGCCGGCGAGACCGTCGCCGATTTCGTGGTCGCCGATGAGACGATCGGCCGGGCTTCGTCGCTGGCGCTCTCGCCCGACGGGACGCTGGCAGCGTTCGGGAGCGAGTTCGGGACGACCGGGCTCTGGGACATCGGGAGCGGCACCAGAATCGTCACGCTCGGCGGGCATCTCAAGGGGGTGCACTCGGTGGCGTTCTCGCCGGACGGCCACCGGCTCCTGACCGCCAGCGGAGACCAGGAGGCGGTCAAGATCTGGGACGTCGCCACCCGCCAGGAAGTCGCGACCCTGCCGGGCGAAGGCTCGCTGATGGGTGGGGCAGCGGTCTCCGCCGACGGCAGCGTGATCGTGGCGGTCGACCGGAACGGGACGTTGCACCTCTGGACCGCACCGGGCTTCGAAGAGATCGTGCAGCAGGGGCGGGGTGAGGATTGATCGCGACACCTTGAACACCGGGTTGTCCGGCTTCATCGAGATCGCAGGGTGGGGGTACTCGATCTTGGCGGTGTTGTTGGCGATGTTCTGGGTGATCAGGTGCTTCTTGGGGAGAGCGCGCGACTCGCAGGAGCGGGGTCTTCAGCCCCCGGCC
>DATLFF010000309.1:0-3039 GCA_035524915.1 Gemmatimonadota bacterium
CGCTGGCGACCAGGTCCATCCGCTCCACCTCCACCGACTCGAGGCCGGAGGGGGTGGCGCCGGCGTCGTCGTCGCCGCAGGCCGCCGGCGCGATGGCGAGCGGGAGCAGGAGGAGCGCGAGCGGAGGACGGATCACAGGAACCTCCCGATGAGCGATTCGAGCCGGGCCACGCCGAGGGCGTGGTCGAACCGGCGCTGGATGAGATCGACCTCGGCCTGGCGGAGCGCGATCTGGGACGCCTGGAGGTCGAGGATCGTGGCCAGGCCCACCCGGTAGCGCTCCTCGGTCACGCGCAGGTCCTCGCGGGCGAGCGTCACGCTCTCCTCGGCCAGGGCCACGCCGGCCCGGGCGGTCTCCACCTGGCCGTAGGCCTCGTCCACCGCGGCCACCGTGGCGAGCTCGACGGCCCGCAACTGGGCCTGGGCGGACTCCGCCTGCGCGGCGGCCTGGCGGATCGAGCTCTCCCGCTGGAAGCCGTTGAACAGAGGATACGACGCCGACACCCCTACGCTCCAGCTCCGGTCCTCCGGCGGAAAATCGTCGTTCCGGAGCGACTGCCCCGCCGAGAGCGAGAGGGACGGCCACCACGCGGCGCGGGATGCCGCGGCCGAGGCCTCGGCGGCGAGCGCGCTCGCCGCCGCGGCGGCCACCGCCGGACTGGACGCGCGGGCCAGGTCGAGCGCCTCGGCGCGCGATATCGGCACCGTCGCCAGCGCCAGCTCGGCGCCTGGCTCCGGCTCGACCGGGCGGTCCAGGCCGATCGCCTCGGCCAGCCGGAAGACGCTCTGGCGGACGGCGTTCTCGGCGGTCAGGAGCGCGAGGCGCGCGTTGTTCAGATCCACGCTCGAGCGGAGCGAGTCGGAGCGGGTGGCGCGGCCCAGGGCGAGCTGGCGGGCGACGAACGCGAGCTGGTCGCGCTGGCGCGTGACGCGATCGGCCTCCACCCGCACCAGGTCGCGGGAGGCCACCGCCTCGAACCACGCGGCCTTCACGTTCAGCACGGTGGCGAACTCGCTCTCGACCACCGACGCGGACTCGGCGTCGAACCGGAGGCCGGCGGCGCGGAGGTCGTGGCCGCGGCGGAAGCCGGTGAACAGGTCGTAGGATCCGCTCAGCTGCGCCGAGTGGCTGGTCTGCGCGATCGTCTGCCCGGTGGGGTCGAGCTGGCCGGTGTTCGAGTGCTGAAAGGAGTACCGCAGGTCGAAGGACGGCAGGTAGTCGCCCCACGCCGAGCGCCGCGAGGCAGCCGCCTGCTCGAGCGCGGCGTGGGCCTGGGCCAGCGCGGGGCTCCGCTCGAGCGCGGCGGCGACGGCCTCCTCCAGCGAGAGCGGGACGGGCTCGAATGCCCCGGCCGGTTCCTGCCCGGCGGCCCCGCCGGAGGTGACGGCGAGCGAGATGGCGACTAGGATGAGGGATCGTCCATGCATAGACTCCTATAGACGCATCGCGCCCCCCAAACGTAAAATTGGGAGCGCGCGATCCACTCCTCGAGGCCGCCGCTGGAGCCCACGACACCGAACGCCCCTCCCGTAGTGATCGGTTCCTCTTTCTCGGGGCTCCTCGTGAGTCTCGCGCTCTCCCGGGCCGGCATCGAGCACGTGGTCGTCGGCGGCCCCGAGCCGCCGCGGATCCCGCGGCTCGGGGAGTCCCTGAACGAGTGCGCCGCGCCCGAGCTGTGGCGGCTCTTCCAGGCGGAGATGCCCGGGCTCTTCTTCCCCAAGAGCCACATCAGCCTGCTGAACGGCGAGTACGCCACGATGGCCAAGTTCGGTGATCCCCACCGCTCCTTCGGCGGCGACGGAGAGGAGGCGAACGGCTCGGAGAGGCGGTGGATGAACGTGCTCTCGCACGTGGACCGGGTGGAGCTGGACCCGGAGGTCTACCGGCGGGCCCGGGCGGAGCCCGCGTGCCGGTTCGTCGAGGACCGGGTCGCGGCCCTCGATTTCGATCCGGGATCGGACCGGGTGCGCGGGCTGACGCTGGAGAGCGGGGAGTCTCTCCACGAGCCGCGATACGTGTTCGACGCGACCGGGTACCGGGGCGTGGTCGCGAACCCGGCCGGGGTCGGGATCGAATCGATCAGCGATCTCCAGCGGGTCGTGTGGACCCACCACCTGCGGAAGGACGGGCCGGCGTACGACCGGTGGTGGCACTGCGGCACGAACATGCTGCGGCTGGAGGAGCGGGTCGACGGGCTGGACGGGATCTCGTGGATGATCCCGATCGGCCGCCGCCTCTCGGTGGGGATCAGCGTGGACGGCGCCCGGACCGAGCCGGCCGAGGAGATCATCCGGCTCCTCGACGCCGCCTTCGCGCGGAGGGGGGTCGACTACCGGGCCGAGTATCCGGATACCGAGGAGAAGCCGCTGGAGCTCCGCCACAAGTACTTCGTTCGCGAGCGGGCCTACGGCGCCAATTGGCTCCTCGCGGGGGGCACGTTCGTGTCGATCTGGTTCCCGTCGTCGAGCGGGCTGTGGACGGCGGTGGCGGCGGCCGGGATGGCGCCGCGGCTGCTGGAGGAGCCGCTGAAGGCAGGCGCGTCGTACGAGTCGATGATGCGCGAGCTCGTCGCCTTCCACCGCAATCTCGACGAGATGATCGGGAACGGCGCCATGGGCTCGCGGGCCGAGGGGTACGAGTTCTGGGCCACCTGGCTGTCCCGAATCCCCCGCCGGCTCTCCCACTACATCCGAGTCCGGCGCGGCATCTACGAATCGTGGCGACCGCTCCCCGGCCTCATGTCCGGGATCACGCGGGTGCTGCTCGACCGGCCCGGGTTCCACGTGTCGACGGGGGGATTCTACCGGATCCACGTGGAGCACCGCCCCGATCTCGTCCGCCAGGGGGAGGCGTTCGAGGCGTACTTCGACAAGCGCCGCTTCCGGCGGGCCGGCCGCCGCGCGGGGCTCCGGGAGGGTCTCCGCCTGCTGCGCCGGCCGGTGGGGCGCTACGCCTCGCCCAGATAGATGTCGATCACGGTCCGTATGAACTCGAGCGCCTCGTCCCACGGTCGCTGGAACGAGTTCCGCCCGATGATG
>DATLFF010000310.1:0-5159 GCA_035524915.1 Gemmatimonadota bacterium
GACCCCGACCCGGGCGCCCGCCGGGAGCGACCCGGCCACCGCACGCGTGCGGACCCCGGCGGGCGTCTCGACGCCTCCGGCATTGCCATCCCCGCGGCACGCCAGAACCGCAGCGCAGAGCACGACGAGGGCGCGCAGACGAGACGAACCACTGGACATCGAGGATCTCCTTTCCGTCGTCAGGCGGAAGTCGCCGACCGTACCACTCGGAGGGCGGTCACGATAGAGAGGGCCCGTGGCTTTGTCAATTTGCGCGCGGGGGATCGCCGAGGGCGGCCTCGCCCTCACTCCAGCAGGCCCTCGACCGCTCCGCCGACGGTCAGCCCGGGTCCGCTGCCGCCGCCCACGGCGAAGAGCCGACTGCCCACCCTGGCCACCCCCAGTCCATGGCGGGGCGTGGGAAGCGCGGCCTGGGGAAACCAGCGGCGGGCCCGCGGGTCGTAGGCCTCGTGCGCGTCCAGAGCGCCCGCGGGCGACTCGCCGCCGAGGGCGTGGATCCGGCCCCCGTGGACCGCCGCGGCCAGCCCGGCGCGGGCGGTCGGAACCGCCGGCAGGGTCTCCCACCGCAGAGATCGAGTGTCCAGGGCCTCGACCGCCGAGAGGACGGTCGAGATCCCCCCGATCCGCCCGCCGATGGCGTAGACCACCCCGTCGAAGGCGGCCGCCGCGAGGCGCTCCCTCGGCGTCGGCAGAGGAGGCATCGGAGCCCAGTGGTCCTCGTCCGGGTCGTATCGCTCGACGTTCCGCACCGCGGCCTCGTCCTCGGAAGCACCCCCGATCGCGTAGATCCGACCGTCGGAGACCGCCGCCGCGATCCCGCCGCGGGCCCGCGGCAGGGGCTCCGCCGGCCGCCACCGGCCCTCGGCCGGGTCCATCACGAACACGTACGCCACGGGCTCGAACGGAACCCCGCGGTAGCCACCGATGGAATAGAGCCGCCCCTCCAGCGCCACGACCGCCGCGTGGTGGATCGGCACCGGCAGGGACGGGCCCATGACCCAGGCGTCGGCCGTGGGGTCGTAGACGTCCACCTGGGGCGTGGTCTCCCCTTGCGCGGTCAGCCCGCCGACGGCCCACAGCCGGCCCCCCAGCTCGGCCACGCCCACCCCGGTCCGCGGCACCGGGAGCGGCGCCCCCTGGAACCAGCCGGCTTCCGGCACCGGCCGGGTCTCGGGGGGGCCGCAGGCGGCGGCCGTGGCGGCCAGCGCGAGCAGGAAGATCCGGTGGGCGGTCGATCGAGTCACGGGGACGAACCTAGCGGGGAGCGCGCCGGGTGGCGAAACCCGGTTACGCGATCGGTCGTATGGAGGGAAACGACCCCCCTCTTCCCCCCGGACCGGAGCCCGACCATGCGCATCTTCCTCGTCCCCCTCGCCGCACTCGCCATGGCGGCGTGCATCTCGTTCGACTTCGACGGCAACGCCGTCCGCGGCTCGGGGGCCTCGGCCACGGACCACCGCGCCCTCGCCACCTTCGACCGGATCGAGGTCGGTGGGGCCTTCGACGTGGACGTGCGCGTGGGCGGGTCGCCCGGGGCGGTGGTGACGGGCGACGACAACCTCGTCCCCCTCGTCGAGACCGAGGTCCGGGGCCGCACCCTCCACATCCGCTCCGACCGGCGCCTCCGCCCCACAGCCGGGCTCCGCGTCGAGGTCACCGCGCCCGCCCTCGACGCCCTGGCGGTCTCCGGCGCCTCGGAGGTGTCCGCCACCGGCGTCCGCAGCTCGGCCTTCCAGGCCTCCGTCTCGGGATCGGGCGAGCTCGTCGCGGACGGTGCGTTCGGCGAGCTCTCCTGCTCCGTGTCCGGGTCCGGCGAGCTGACCCTCCGCGGCTCGGCCGAGACGGTGGACGCCAGCGTCTCGGGCTCGGGCGAGATCGACCTCCTCTCGGTCCCCGCCCGGAAGGTGGCGGTCACGGTGAGCGGGTCCGGCGACGTCGGCGTTCACGCCACCGAGCGGCTGGAGGCGCGGGTCAGCGGCAGCGGGGACGTCCGCTACCGCGGCACGCCGGCGATGGAGACGAAGGTCTCGGGATCGGGCTCGGTCCGGCGCGCCGGCTGAGCCCGCGCCCACGCCGCCCCGCCGGCCCGTACCCTCAGCGCGCCCGCAGCACCAGGCACTTCAGGTACTCGGTCTCGGGGACGCTCACGAGAACCGGGTGATCCGGGGGCTGGAGACGGATCTCCAGCAGCTCGACCGTCCGTCCCGCGTCCCTCGCGGCGTCGGCCACCACCTCGGCCAGGCGCTCGCGGCTCAGGTGGTAGGAGCAGGAGCACGTGATCAGCGTCCCGCCGGGCGCCAGGATCTTGATCGCCCGCAGGTTGATCTCCTTGTAGCCGCGGAGCGCACCGGGCACGGACTTGCGGCTCTTGGCGAAGGCGGGGGGATCCAGCACGACGGCGTCGAACCGCTCGCCAGCCGCGTCCGCGGCGTGCAACCGGTCGAAGGCGTTCCCCACCGTCCACGACACGTTCCCGGCGCCGTTCGTCTCGGCGTTCGCCTGGCCGCGCCGGGCCGCCTCCTCCGAGATCTCGACCGCCTCGACCGCGCGGGCCACGGGAGCCAGGTGCAGCGCGAAGCCCCCCTCGCCGGCGAACGCGTCCAGCGCGCGCCCCGCACCGACCGCCCAGCGGGCCGCGGCCCGCCAGTTCTCCTGCTGGTCGAGGTAGGCGCCGGTCTTCTGGCCCTGGAGGAGGTCCACCTCGAAGTCGGCGTCCCCCATCCGGATCCGGAACGGCTCCGGGGGCTCGCCGTGCCACGTCTCGATCCCCTGGGGGAGACCTTCGAGAGCCCGGACCTTGAGGTCGTTCCGCGCCACGATCGAGCGCGGCGAGAGCCGCTCCACCAGGAGCGCGGTCCATTCGGGAGCCAGCCGGTCGGCGGCGGGGGTCAGGGTCTGGAGCGAGAGGTGCTCGCCGTACTGGTCCACCACCAGTCCGGGCCACTCGTCCGCCTCCCCGAAGACGAGTCGCCGCGCCGGGCCCACCATCCCGGCCCGCTCCCGGCGCGCGATCGCGGCGTCCAGGCGCGCCGCCCAGAAGCCGGCGTCGACCTCCTCGTCCTCCCACCGCACCACGCGGAGCGAGATCTGGGAGCGCTCGGACCAGGTCGCGCGGGCGAGGGGCCGGCCGCGGTCGTCCGCCACGCGCACGATCGCGCCGTTCGGCGTCCCTTCCGGGACTTCGACCAGGTCGGAACGGAAGATCCATGGATGACGCGCGCGGGCGCGGGCCGCGCCCTTGCGGGAGACGACGACGGTGGGAACGTCTACGGCTGGAGGCTCATCTCGCGGAGCCGGCGGACCGTCTCCGCCACGCGGCCGACGGCGTAGTCGATCTCTTCCTCCGTGGTCCAGCGGCCGAGGCCGAAGCGGACCGAGGAGCGGCCCTCGTCGTCGGCACGGCCGAGCGCCTTCATCACGTGGGAGGCCCCCGGCGTCGAGGAGCGGCACGCCGAGCCGCTGGAAACCGCGATGTCGTGGAGCGAGAGTAGAAGCGCCTCCCCGTCCACGAACGGGATCGTCACGTTCAGGTTGTGCGGGAGGCGCCGCTGGGGATGCCCGTTCACTTCGATCCCGTCGACCGATTCGAGGAGTCCCTTCTCGAGCCGGTCCCGCAGCGCGCCGACCCGGACCGCCTCGCTCTCCCGCTCGGCCGCGGCCAGGTCCGCCGCCTGCCCCAGACCCACGATCCCGGGCACGTTGTGCGTGCCGGACCGGAGCCCGCGCTCCTGCCCGCCGCCGAAGCAGCCCGGCTCGAGCTTCATCCGGCGCGGCTTCGACCGCACGTAGAGCGCGCCGACCCCCTTGGGGCCGTAGAACTTGTGGGCCGAGATCGACAGCAGATCCACGTCCAGCTCGTCCACGTGGAACGGGATCTTCCCCACCGCCTGGACCGCGTCGGTGTGCACCCAGGCGCCAACCTCGTGGGCGAGTCGCGCGATCTCGGCCAGCGGCTCGATCGTGCCGATCTCGTTGTTGGCGAGCATCACGCTCACCAGGATGGTGTCATCGCGGAGGGCCGCCGCCACGTCGGCGGGGTCGACCATGCCCGTCCGGTCGACCGGCACGCGAGTGACCTCGAAGCCGTCCCCCTCGAGCGAGTTGATCGGCTCGATCACGGACTTGTGCTCGATCGTGGTGGAGACCACGTGTCGGCCGTCCCCCACCTTCTTGCGCGAGCAGGCCGCGCCCAGGATCGCCAGGTTGTTGGCCTCGGTGGCGCAGGAGGTGAAGACGATCTCCGCCGGCCGGGCGCCGATCAGGGCCCCCACCCGCCGCCGGGCGTCCTCGACCGCGTCTTCGGCGGCACGGCCGAAGGCGTGACTGCGGCTGGACGGGTTCCCGAAGACGTCGGTGAAATACGGGAGCATCGCCTCCACGACGCGGGGGTCGCAGGGCGTGGTGGCGTGGTAATCGAGGTAGACGGGCAGCTTCATGGCCGGCTTGCCTCCAACCTACGGAATGCCCGCGAACTCCGCCACCGCCTCCCGGCGCGCTTCGAGGAGCCGGTCCAGCAGCTTCTCCTCGCTGGCGTGGAGCGAGGCCCGGGCGGCGTCCAGGGCGAACTGGGCGGCCTCCAGCTCGGCGGTCGTCCCGGCCGACGCCAGAGCCTCCCGGATCTCGCGGTACAGGGGGCCGCCGCAGTCCGCCTCCTCCCACACGCGCGGCCAGGAGAGCCGGTGGATGGGGCAGAGGCCGTGGACGCGGAGCGCCCGGATGTGCTCAGGCGTCATGTATCCCTTGTGGCGCTCGAACCCGTACTGGGGCCACCGCCGGCCGGCCTCGGTGAGGAGCCGGTCGCGCGCCACCTTGGCCACCACCGACGCCGCCGCGATCGAGCGCGCCTTGGCGTCGCCGTCCACGATGGCCCGGTGAGGGAACGGGAAGGTGCGGGGCGGGCGGCCGTCCAGGAGCGCCAGGTCGAAGGGCCTGGCCAGCCGGGACAGCGCCAGCCGCATGGCCAGGAGCCCGGCCCGGTAGATGTTCACCCGGTCGATGATCCGCTCGCTCACCACCGCCACGCCGACCGCGATGGCCGCGGCGCGGATCTCGCGGTCGAGCCGCTCGCGGGTCGGCGGATCGCGCCGCTTGGAGTCGTCGAGCCGCTCGAGCAGCAGACCGGGCGGCAGCACCACGGCGGCGGCGACGACGGGGCCGGC
>DATLFF010000311.1:0-3413 GCA_035524915.1 Gemmatimonadota bacterium
GACCAGGCAGCCCACCTCGTGGGGTTCCTCCACTGCCTGCGGGACAGGAATGGCGTGCGATTCCCTTCCGAAGCGGAGGAGCGGATCGCGGAAGTGGAGCGCGGGATAATCGGTGCGCCTGCGGAGGACGCTTGGAGGCAATCGCGGTCCGAGGGTGCACGCTTTACGCTGAGCCAGGGCATCCACTACGCGCTCGAGTTGGCGGCCCCTTCGGCCTGAATCCGCCGCGCAGGTAGAAGCTCTCCCGCTCCCCGTCTACCTTCCTCCCGTGTCGGGAACCTACACTCAACGCAAGGAGGTCGAGATGGAAACCGGCGAGGCGAACGGCGGAGCGCGGTCGACCACTTCGCTCTGGATCGCGATCGGGGTGCTCGTGCTGGTGGCCGCGGGCCTCTGGATCTGGAAGGGGCAGGCGGTCGACCGGACCCGAGACCGGATGGAGGAGGTTTCCGCAGAGCGGGTTGCCGAGCGGACCGAGGCCCTGCTCGGGCTCGCCGCGCAGTCGCTCGGCCTGGCCGTCCGCGAGGGCGCGATCGCCGGCGACCTCGGACGGGTCCAGTCGTACCTGGACCGGCTGGTCGAGGAGCCCGGCGTCGAGCGGATCGTCTACGCGGTGGGGGACTCGGTTCGGCTCTCCACCGACCGGTCGCTGACCGGGGCGGCCCTGAGCGAGGTGGCGCCCGCCGCCGTCGCGCTGCAGGAGACCCGAGTGGCCCGGCTCGACGGCGGCGCCTGGCGCGTGGTCGTCCCGATCACGGGGCTGAACGAGCGGCTGGGAACCGTGGTCCTGGACTATCGGCCCGCCGAGACTGCGCCGGTTGCAGAGGGCGGGAGCTGAGCGATCCGGCCACGATGCGGGCCGTCGAGATCGTCGAGTCCGGCGGTCCCGAGGTCCTCCGGGTGGTCGAGATCCCGGTGCCCGAGACCGGCCCCGGCGAGGTCCGGATCCGGGTGGATGCGGCCGGCGTCAACCGGCCCGACGTCCACCAGCGGGAAGGGCACTACCCGCCGCCGCCCGGCGTCACGGAGATCCCGGGGCTCGAGGTGGCGGGGGAGATCGACGCCGTCGGCTCCGGCGTGGAGCGGTGGTCGGTCGGGGACCGCGTGTGCGCGCTCCTGGCCGGCGGCGGCTACGCCGAGCGCTGCGTGGCGCCCGCGCCGCAGGTCCTGCCGATCCCCGACGGGCTCGACGCCGTCACCGCCGCCGCGATCCCCGAGACCTTCTTCACCGTGTGGGACAACCTGTTCGTCCGCGGGCGGCTGTCGGCGGGCGAGACCGTGCTCGTCCAGGGCGGCTCGGGCGGGATCGGGACGACCGCGATCGGCCTCGCGCGTGAGTTCGGCGCGGCGCGGATCTTCGCCACCGCCGGCGGACCCGAGAAGGTCGCGGCGCTCGAGCGGCTGGGAGCGCGGGGGATCGACCACCGGAGCGAGTCGTTCGCCGAGGTGGTCCGCGCGGAGACGGGCGGCCGCGGGGTCGACGTGATCCTGGACATCCTGGGCGGCCCCCGGGCGGCCGGGCACCTGGAGCTCCTGGCCCCGGAGGGGCGGCTGGTCGTGATCGCGACGCTCGAGGGGCGCGAGGCCACGATCGACCTCTTCCGGCTCATGTCCCGGCGAGCGACGATCGCGGGCTCGACGCTCAGGCCGCGATCGCCGGAGGAGAAGGGGCGGATCGCCCGGGCGCTCGAGGCCGAGGTGTGGCCGCTCCTGGCCGCCGGACGGGTGGCGCCGGTGATCGACGCGACATTTCCGTTGGAAGCCGCGGCCGACGCCCACCGCCGGCTGGAGAGCCGGGCTCACGTCGGGAAGATCGTCCTCACGACGGGCTTGAAACGGTAGTCGTTCTGTATTAGTAATAATTACTGATCCTAACGGGGGAGGGACCCATGAAGGAGAATCTCCAGCAGGCGCTCAACGACCAGATCAACCATGAACTATACGCGGCGTACCTGTACCTGTCGATGGCCGAGCACTTCCAGGCGAACAACCTGGACGGCTTCGCGCACTGGATGCGCCAGCAGCGCGAGGAGGAGACCGGCCACGCGATGAAGATCTTCGACTTCGTCCTGGACCGGGACGGCCGGGTGAAGCTGCAGACGATCGAGGCGCCGAAGGGCGGCTACAAGTCGACCCTCGAGATCGCCAAGCAGGCGCTCGCCCACGAGCAGAAGGTGACCCAGGAGATCAACGAGATCTACGAGCTGGCGAAGACCGAGAAGGACTACCCGACCGAGGCCTTCATGCAGTGGTTCGTGCTGGAGCAGGTCGAGGAGGAAGCCACCGCGCTCAAGGTGGTCGAGCGGCTCGAGATGGCGGGCAACGACCAGGCGGCGCTGCTCATGCTGGACCGGGAGATGGGGGCGCGGACCTCGACCGAGTAGGCCGGGGTCAGATCGGGAGGTCGTCCTCGGGTGGCTCGGGCTCGTCCGCGTCGTCGGCGGGCCGCGGCCGCCGGGGACCGCGGTCGATCAGAAGGATCGCCCCCTGCGGGACGATCAGGTACGTGCGTCCCTCGAACTTGATCTCGACCGAGGCCTTCCGGAGGAAGATCGCGTAGTCGCCCGGCTGGGCCTGCATCGGGACGAACCGGCCGGAGGACTCCGAGAGCTTCCACGGCTCGTCTTCCATCGCGCCCGGATCCGGCACCGGGATCCCGGGCCCGCAGGCCACGATCCGCCCCGCCTGCACCGACTCCTTCTCGACCGCCCAGCGGGGGAGGTAGAGCCCGACCTCGGTCCGGTCCTCGCCCTCGTCGGGCTCGATCAGGACGCGGTCGCCGACGACGACCAGGCGGTCGGTGGGGTGGGGGTCTTCGGGCATCTTCGAAAGCTCGCCGGGAGACGGTCCGGCCACAAGGGGAGAGCCGGGGACGGACCGGCTCGCTGGAGGGGTCGGTGAATTCCGCGGCCATTCTTCGGAAGATGTTCCGCCCGGGCCGCCGTAGCGTGGGGCGAGAGGAGGTGCCCATGGAACGCTACCGCGTGATCCCGATTCCCGAGATGATCGTCGAGCAGGTGCGGAGCACCCGGCGCTCGCCCCAGTACGGCTATCCGGCCCACGTCGAGGTGGCCGGCGATAGACCCTGGCGATCAGAACGAGGCCCCGACTGCCACGTACGCCCGGTCCCGCCCGCCCTCGCCCCGCCCCCACGCGAGCGCCACCGGCCCGATGGCCGTGTCGACCACGAACGCCAGCGTGACCGCGTGCTGGAGATCGTCCACCGCCGGGTCCTCCGCCTCCGCCCAAGCGTTCCCGGCCTCGACCCACCCCCCCGCGTAGACCCCGCGTGCCGGCGGGATCGCGAAGAGCCGCCGCAGAAGCCCCGCCCGGACGACCACCGCGTCGGCGCCCCGGAGCTCCCCCTCGCCGTAGCCGGAGAGCGACAGGAAGCCGCCCACGCGGTGCTCGTC
>DATLFF010000312.1:0-2403 GCA_035524915.1 Gemmatimonadota bacterium
AGGCCGGGCGCGAGGTCGCGCTGGATCCGATCATGGCCACCCGGACCGGTGAGACGGCGCGGATGATCGCGACGCACCCCGTGCCGCGCTACGAGATGGAGATGCTGGCCGCGGTCTACTTCCCCGAGCCCGCCTGGCCGCGGGGGTACGACCCGATGACCGGCGAGAACGGCCGTCCGGTGGACGTGCCGGAGTGGTTCGAGGAGCGGGACGGGCGGGAGTTCTGGCAGGCGTACACGGAGGGACGGGCGCTGCCGGCGGGAAGCTGAGCCCCGGCCGGCTCCAGGTTCAGTTGTGCATCTCCCCGTGGAGGAGGCTCAGCCCCAGGGCCACGAGCCCGGTCACCGCCCACGCGAGGGCCGTCCAGGCCCATGCGCCCCGGTGCTCGCGACCCCCTTCGATCACCACGGTGCGCGCCACCATGTCGAAGGCGCGCTGTCGCTTCTCGGTGAAGAAGACGAACAGTGCGTCGAGCGGCCAGAAGTCGAACAGGAGCGGGATCCGCCGGACCAGCGCCGGTCCCAGTCCCACCCGGCTCCCGTCCTCGCGCGCCACGCCGATCCCGAACAGGCGCTTCCCCGCCGTCTGGCCGAAGAGAGCCTCCATCATGGGGAAATAGAGCAGCGCCGCCACGGACACGGCCGCCGCCGTGACGGCCAGCGCGATCCCGAGCGGCAGGGGGACGTTCTCCAGCCCCGCCCCGTGGTTGACGGCGACCACCGCCAGGAGGACCAGGGAGCCGATCAGCGTGGTCCCGAGGCCCATGTCCAGCAGGAAGGCGCCCAGCCGCCGCGTCCGGCGAGCCGGCACCAGCTCCACCCCCTCGAGGTACGCCCGGGCCACGTCCTCGGGCGGGCCCATCCGGGCGATCGCCTCGGCCTCGCTCGCGCCGGCCGCCACGCTCTCCTCGAGGTGGGTCCGCACGTCGGCCTCGATCCGGCTCCGGCCGGCCACGGTGGGAGCGATCCGTTCGCCCACGTCGTGCACGTACCCGTCGATCGCGCTCTTCATCGACCACCATCCTTCCGTCCGAGGACCGCGTCCACCCCCGCGGTGAACGCCTTCCACTCCGTCACCAGCCGTTCCAGCTCGGTCCGGCCGGCCGCCGTGGCGCGGTAGTACTTCCGCGGCACTCCGCGGTCGGGCGTGACCCAGCGCGGCTCCACGTGGCCGGCCTCCTCCAGCCGGTAGAGGACCGGGTAGAGCGTGCCGTCCGACCACTCCAGCCGGCCGCCGCTGCGGGACTGGAGCTCGGAGACCAGCTCGTAGCCGTACATCTCCCGCTCCTCCAGGAGCCGCAGGAGCAGCATCTCGATCGTCCCGCGCTTGAGCTCCCGCTCCACGAACCTACCCTTTAGTCGCCGTATATCTTGTCATACAAGACAGTATAGCAAAAAAAATAAAGCCGTCAATCCCCGCCCAGCCGCTCTGCGAGGAGCCGGTTCACCAGCTGGGGATTGGCCTTCCCCTGGGTCCGCCGCATCACCTGGCCCACGAAGAACCCCATGAGGCCCTCCTTGCCGCCGCGGAAGGCGGCCGCCTCGTCGGGGTGGGCGGCGATCACGGCGTCGACCTCGGCGGCCAGCGCGGCCTCGTCGGAGACCTGAGTGAGACCCTTCTCCTCCACGATCGCGGCCGGCGCGCGGCCGCTCTCGACCATCTCGGCCAGGACCTCCTTGGCGGCGGTGCCGGAGATCGTGCCGGCGGCCTTGAGCTCGAGGAGCGCCGCCAGGTCGGCCGGGTCGACCGGCCGCGGCGCGGGCTCGAGCGCGACCCGCTCCCCCCGCTCGTGGGCCAGCCGGAGGACGTCCCCCATGACCCAGTTCGACGCCTCCTTGGGGTCCCCCAGCCGCTCCGCCACCGCCTCGAAATAGTCCGCCAGCGGCCGCTCTGCGGTCAGGACGCCGGCGTCGTAGGCCGGGAGGCCGTACTCCTCGACGAACCGGGCCGCGCGGGCGGCCGCCAGCTCGGGGAGCGCGGCGCGGATCGCCTCCCGGGCCCCGGCGGAGACGTCCAGCGGCTCCAGGTCCGGCTCCGGGAAGTAGCGGTAGTCGTGCGACTCCTCCTTCGACCGCATCGGCCGCGCCTCGCCCTTCGCCGAGTCCCAGAGCCGGGTCTCGTGGACGACCGCCTCGCCCGCCTCCAGGACCTCCGCCTGGCGCCGGGCCTCGAACGCGAGCGCGGCCTCCACGTAGCGGAACGAGTTGACGTTCTTGACCTCCGTCTTGGTGCCGAGCCGCGTCTCGCCGGGGCGGCGGAGCGACACGTTCGCGTCGCAGCGGAGCGAGCCCTCCTCCATGTTGCAGTCGGAGACGTCGAGGTACTCGAGCGTCCGTTTCAAGGCCGTCAGGTAGGCGTGGGCCTCCGCCGGCGAGCGGAGATCGGGCTCCGAGACGATCTCGA
>DATLFF010000313.1:0-2140 GCA_035524915.1 Gemmatimonadota bacterium
GTCGCGCGCATCGGGCACTACACGCGGTCGGCCGAGGCCCTCTACCGCTTCATGCGGATCGCCCATGTCCAGCACGTCATGAACTGGGTCGATCCCGACATCCGCTCCGCCGCGTTGCCGCAGCTGACCGCTTCGCAGCCGGCCCGCGGGACCCGTGAGCACGCCCGGATGCTCTGGGAGATCATGCGCTCGGACGCGTGGACGGAGGCGCTCGAGGCGGACAACCGTACCCGGCGCGGCAGCATGCCCGGCGGCCACACCGATGCCGTGGTCGCCGTGGATGAGCGGGGCAACGTCGCCGCGTTGACCTACAGCAGCAATACCGCCGGGTGGGGGAGGACGGGGCTGTTCGTGGACGGCGTCTCCATCCCCGATCCGGGCGCTTTCAGCCAAAAAAGCATCGCACGCACCGGCCCCGGTCGGCGTTTGCCCATCGCGCTTAACCCGCTTCTGGTCCTGGACGACGGCGCTCCGGTCCTCGCCAGCGCCGCCATCGGTCCCGGCATCCACGAAACCACGCTCCAGAACCTGATGAGCGTGCTGGACTTCGGCATGGATCCGGCCCAGGCGAACGAGGCGCCCGAGTTCCTCCTCTACCTCTATACACCGATCCAGGAGCAGATGCGCGATCTGCCTGTGCATACCCGCGCCGTCCCCGCCGGCGAGTTCGACTCCACCCTTCTCGACAGCGTCCGTGCCATGGGCCAGCCGGTGGTGGAGGTCGAGTCGGCGTTGGCGAGAGGGCTGCGGGGCTACTGGATCGGGATCCGGATCGACCCCGCGACCCGGATGCTCCAGGGCGCCGCGTCCCGGTTCTTCGGTGGTACGGCGGAGGGCTACTGACCCCACGTCAACCGGCGGGCGACAAGCACGTCGAGCTGCTGAGCGGAGACGAGCCGGTGAGCTGGGAGTTCATCGCCAAGGACGGCGCCGACCTGACGCCGCACCAGCTGCAGATGCAGCCGGCGGATTTGCGGATCCACGTTGGTGAGACGTACGATTTCCGGTGGATGCCGGAGCGGCCGGGCAAGTATGTGCTGCGGATCACGACGACGTTCGACCGCGGCATGCCCGCCTTCCCGCGGGACGCGCCGCCGCCGCACGTGGCGGAGATCCCGGTGCGGGTGCAAGGCGCGGCTGGAGAATGACCGCCACTCGGGGAAGGGCCATGACCATCGGATCCTCTCGAATTCCGATCGCGAGCGCGCGCCTGATGGCCGCGTTGATGAGAGACAGCACGTTCGCCCTGGTGAGGTGTCCCGGTGAATCCCTTTGGCCTGCAGACCTCGCGTGATTGAACGCCTGAACGCAGCCCTGGAAGGTCGCTACCGGATCGAGCGGGAGCTCGGTCAGGGCGGCATGGCCACCGTGTACCTGGCGGAGGACCAGCGTCACGGGCGGCGGGTGGCGGTGAAGGTCCTGCGGCCCGAGCTGGCGGCCGTGGTGGGCGCGGAGCGGTTCCTGGCGGAGATCCGGACGACCGCGGCTCTCCAGCACCCCCACATCCTCCCCCTGCATGACGCGGGCGAGGCGGACGGCTTCCTCTTCTATGTGATGCCGTTCGTGCAGGGCGAGAGCCTGAGGGACCGACTGGACCGGGAGCGACAGCTGCCAGTGCACGAGGCGGTGGAGATCGCCCGCAAGGTGGCCGACGCGCTCGAGTACGCGCATGAGCAGGGCGTCATCCACCGGGACATCAAGCCGGCGAACATCCTCATGAGCCGCGGCGATCCGCTGGTGGCCGACTTCGGAATCGCGCTGGCGCTTTCGGAAGCGGGCGGAGGCCGGATCACCGAGACGGGGATGAGCCTGGGGACGCCCCACTACATGAGGCCCGAGCAGGCGACAGGGGAGCGGGCGCTGGACCCCCGGAGCGACGTCTACGGCCTCGGCTGCGTGCTCTACGAGATGCTGGTCGGCGAGCCGCCGTTCCCGGGGCCGACGGCGCAGGCAGTGCTGGCACGGATCCTCACCTCCGAGCCCCGGCGAGTCACGGAGACACGCCACACCGTCCCCCCGCACGTGGACGCGGTGGTGGCGAAGTCGCTGGAAAAGCTGCCGGCGGACCGCTTCGCGTCGGCCGAGGAGTTTGCGGCAGCGCTGGACGATCCGTCCTTCGGATACACTCAGGTGCGCCGGA
>DATLFF010000314.1:0-2481 GCA_035524915.1 Gemmatimonadota bacterium
GGCCTTCAGCCGCTCGTAGATCTCCGCCAGCTCCCGCTGCCCCTCGCTCATCTCAGCCACGCTTCTCCCCCTCGCCGCCGATGACCTCCCGCTCGTCCACCAGCCGCTTCGCCTTCAGCTCGAAGCGCGGGAGCGAGCCCGCCTCGGCCTGCCGCACGCCGAACCGCAGCGACTCGTGCGCGTCGGCCAACTCCGTCCCCAGCCTCGAGAGGATCGCGTCGGCGTCGGCGCCCTCGTCGGGGATCTCCACGAGGACCTCGATCTCGTCGCGGATCCCCTCCTCGGTGTAGAGGCGGATCTGGAACTCGTCGATCTCGGGGATCTCGCGGACGATCGACTCCACCGCCCGCGGGTAGACGTTCGTCCCCCGGACGAGCTTCATATCGTCCACGCGCCCCCGGATGCCGCCGTCGTAGATGTCGAAGGTCCGGCCGCACGGGCAGTCCCCGCCCGGCACCTTCACCACCAGGTCCCGCGTCCGGTAGCGGAGCACCGGGATGAACCCGCGGCCGAATGAGGTCACCACGCGCTCGCCCTGCTCGCCGTAGGCGACCGGCTCCCCCGTCTCCGGGTCGACGACCTCCTCGACATAGTGGTCCTCGATGATGTGGGTCCCGCCCGGCTGCGCCTCGCACTCGAAGATCATGATCGTGCCCAGCTCGGTCATCCCCGCGGTGTCGCCGGCCTTCGCCCCCCACTGCTCCTCGATCAGCTTCTTCGTGGCCCGGATCGACCCCGCGGGCTCGCCCGACAGGATCAGCCGCTCCACCGGGCCGCTCGCCAGGTCGATCCCCAGCGCCCGGGCCTCCTGCGCCATCCGGAGCGCGTAGGTCGGAGTCGAGGCCACCACGGTCGCGCCCATCTCCTCGATTGTCCGCAACCGCTGCTCGGTGGTCATCGCCCCGCCGGGGAGGGTGAGGCACCCCATCTTCTCGGAAGCGTAGTGGAGGCCCCAGAAGCCGATGAACGTGGCGTAGCCGAAGGCGATGAAGACGCGGTCGGCCGGCCTGACCCCGAATCCCCACAGCCCGTAGCACCACATCTCCGCGATCCACTCCCAGTCCTTCATCGAGTCGAGCACTCGGATCGGGGTGCGGCCGGTCGTGCCGGAGGTCATGTGGTAGCGGATCGCGGTCTCCTCGGGCGCCGCCAGGATGGGGCCGAAGGGTGGCTGCTCCAGCTGACCCTCCATCCACTCGTCGCGCGTGAAGAAGGGGATGCGCCGCAGATCGTCGAGGCTCTGGATCGAGTCGGGCGTCACGCCCGCGTCGGAGAGGCGCTTCGCGTGGTAGGGGACCTGCGCGCCGGCCCACTCCACGAGGTTCCGGAGCTTCCGGACCTGGAGCGCCTCGAGCTCCTCCCGAGGCATCGTCTCGTGGCGGGGGTTCCAGTACGGCGTGTCCTTCATCTGCTCCCTCCCCCGGGTCGCTGCACGGCGTCATCCTATCGAGGCCCCCGCCGCCCCGCGCAAGCGTCGAGTACCCTCTGTCCACCGAAGGGAGGCGCCATGTCACTGCTGGAGCGGTCACGCATGTTCGTGCATCAGAAGGCCAAGCTGATCGAGCTGACGAACGAGTACGAGATCCTCGACGAGGAGGGCAGGCAGATCGGCGCGATCCGCCAGGAGGGGCAGTCGGCAGCCAGGAAGGTGCTGCGCTTCGTCTCGTCGCTCGACCAGTTCCTGACCCACACGTACGCGATCTACGACGCCGACGGCACGAAGCTGCTCGAGCTCACTCGGCCGCGGAAGTTCATGAAGTCGAGGTTCCTGGTGAGCGACGGGGCCGGTCTGCCCGTCGGCACCATCGTGCAGGAGAACGTCGTGGGGAAGAAGCGCTTCCGGCTGCTGGGCCAGGCGGGCGAGGACCTGGGGACCTTCCAGGCCGAGAACCTGATCTCCTGGGACTTCAAGATCCTCGACGCCGCCGGGATCCCCGTGGGGCGTGTGACGAAGAAGTGGAAGGGCCTCGGGCTCGAGGCGCTCACCACCGCCGACAACTACATGGTCGAGATCGACGACTCGGTGAGCGGGCCCTTCCGGATGCTGGCGGTGGCCTCCGCGGCCAGCATCGACACGGCGCTGAAGCAGGACACCGGCGGCTTCAACTGAGATGGGCTTCGTTCTCACCCCCGAGCAGCGGCAGCTCGCGGCGGTCGCCGGGCGCCTGGCCCGGGAGCACCTCGTGGGGATCGAGGGCGAGCCCGGCCGCGTGAACCGCCCGCTGCTGCGGGCGCTCGCCGAGCACGGGCTCCTCCCCCGGATGTTCCCGCACGACGGCGAGGTCTCGGCGATGACCCTCTGCCTGCTGCGCGAGGCCGTGGCGATGGAGTCGCCGGAGCCCGAGACGGCGCTGGCCCTCCAGGGCCTGGGCGCGTACCCGATCCTCCAGTCGGGGGGTCCCGAGATCGTCGACCGCTGGATCCCCAAGGTGCGGGCCGGCGAGGCGGTGGCCGCGTTCGCCCTCACCGAGCACGGCGGCG
>DATLFF010000315.1:0-6102 GCA_035524915.1 Gemmatimonadota bacterium
CCACGCGTTCTCGGAGGAGAGCGTCTACTGGCCCACGGACACGGTGGGCTTCGTCCACGAGGAGCTGGCCTACGGACGCACGCAGGGCGGCTGGTTCTACTCGTCCTACCGATACGGCGGCGCGGAGCACGGCGGCACGCACCTGGACGCGCCCATCCACTTCGCGGAAGGGCGGCAGGCGAGCGACGAGATCCCGCTGGGCAGCCTCATCGGCCCCGCCGTGGTGGTGGACGTCTCGGACCGCGCCGACCCGGACTACCAGCTCTCGGTGGAGGACCTCACCGCCTGGGAGGCGGAGTATGGTCCCGTACCCCCGGTTGCCATTGTCCTCCTGCGCACCGGCTGGGGCGAGCGCTACGACGACCGCGCCGCATACCTGGGCACCGACCTCGCGGGCCCCGAGGCCGTCCCGGAGCTTCACTTTCCGGGCCTGGCCCCGCGGGCGGCGCAATGGCTGGTGGACGAGCGGGAGATCGCCGCCTTCGGCCTGGACACGCCCAGCGTGGACCGCGGGCAGTCGGTGGACTTCCGGTCGCACGTGATCCTCTATTCCGAGAACATCCCGGGCTTCGAGAACGTGGCCAACCTGGGCGAGCTGCCGGCCACGGGAAGCTACGTCGTCGCGCTGCCGATGAAGATCGAGGGCGGGAGCGGAGGGCCGCTGCGCATCGTCGCCTTCGTGCCGGAGTCGTCGCCATGAACAGGACCATTCTCCCTATTCTCGTCGTCTTCGTCCCGGTGCTGGCGTGCGGCAACCTGCCCCAGGACGACCCGCCGCAGGAGCCCCGTGTGCTGGTGTTCAGCAAGACGATGGGGTACCGGCATGCCTCGATCGAGCCGGGCATCGAAGCGATCCGCGGAATGGGCGAGGCGAAGGGGTTCGCGGTGGACGCCACGGAAGACGCGGCGGTCTTCGAGAGCGACACCCTGGAGAGCTACGGCGCCGTCATCTTCCTCTCCACCACGAGGGATGTTCTCGACGTGGCGCAGCAGGATGGCTTCCGGCGCTACATCCAGGCGGGCGGCGCATTCGTCGGCGTGCACGCGGCGTCCGACACCGAGTACGACTGGCCGTGGTACGGCCGCCTGGTGGGCGGGTACTTCAGCAGCCACCCCAACGACCCGAACGTCCGCGAGGGCACCGTCCTCGTGGCCGATCCCACCCACACGTCCACCTCCATGCTCCCCAGCCCCTGGGTCCGCGAGGACGAGTGGTACGACCTCCGGGACCTCGCGCCGGACCTCCACGTGCTGTTGAACATCGACGAGACCACCTACAAGCGCCCGGAGGAGGATCCCCGGCCGGAGCCGCGCCCTATCGCCTGGTACCACCCGTACGACGGCGGCCGGTCCTGGTACACCGCCCTCGGCCACACCTCGGAGAGCTTCCGCGAGCCCCTCTTCCTGGAGCACCTCTGGGGCGGGATCCGGTACGCCCTGGGCGGAGAGCTCTAGGCACGGAGCAGGCAAGCGGCGCGGACCAGGATGCGCCGGCCGCCGCGGGACCGTGTGGACGCCATGCGTCGACCTTACTCCCCCCCTGCGACGGCGTCGCCGGAGGGCCCGCGGCGGAGGAGGAGGTCGGCTGGCTTTGTCGCCAGCCAATAGTGATTGTCTCCCTCGTCGTCCGCCTCGCCGGTGAGGACCAGGCCAGCCCCCGCAAGGAGGGCGTGGTACCGCTTGCGCCCTAGCGACACCGATCTGCGCCCGGTCAGTGCGTCCGCCCACTCACCGGTCTGCCACGGCGCCGTCATGAGCAGCCGCCCGCCGGGCTTCAGCGCCGCCGCCGACCGCCGGATCACCGCCTCCTGCGCCGCAGGCTCCAGCAGGAACAGCAGCCCCCAGGCGACGACGCCATCGAAGCTCCCGTCCTCCACCTCCACCGTCGCCGCATCCGCGCATTCGGCCGTCGCGCCCGGCACATTCTCCCGGAACGCCTCGAGCAGGCGCGGCGAGGTGTCCACGCCGTGGACGACAAGCCCGCCGTCCGCGAGCGCCCGTGCGATGGGTATTCCGTGGCCGCAGCCAAGGTCGAGCACGCGCCCACCGGCCGGGAGGTCTCGGGCCCACGCCAGGACAGTTGCCACGCCGATAGGGGTCCGGGCGGCGATGAAGGCGTCGGCGACGTCGTCGTACTCGGTCACGTCAGTTCCCGAACCCGGCGCCGCAATCAGCGACGAAGACCGCTCCCTTGCGCACCCTCCCCGGTCTCGACCTGTTCCTGCCTAGTGGCGATGTACCAGAAGTTCCCGGAAGGATCGCGCACGCCGGCCTCACGGTCCCCGTACGGCTTCACGCTCGGTTCGGCGAGGGACACACCGCCTGCCTCGAGCGCGCGCGCATAGACAGCGTCGGCATCCTCGACGTACAGGTGCAGGCCGCACGGCATCGGCGACCACTCCGGCGCCGGCTCACCCATCTCCAGCATCGAGTCGCCGATGCGAACCACGGCGTGCATGATCCTGCCATCGGGGGCGGCGTAGCGGCCGATCTCCTCCGCTCCGAACGCGTCCCGCAGGAAATCGAGCAGGCGTGCCACGCCGTCGACGACCAGGTAAGGCGTGAGGGAGTGGAATCCTTCCGGGATGTGGGCGGGCATCGATGGCTCCGGCGTTGAAGGTTCGCGGGGTCCCGAACCCATTCTAACGGGTGGCGCACTGGCCGTCTTGTAGACGTTCGCCGGACGTGCTGGGCCGTTCGCCTACTCCTGCCGCAACGCCCGCATCGGCTCCGCCCGCGCCGCGCGGCGCGCCGGGACCCAGCTCGCCAGGAGGGCGACGGTGGCCATCACCGCAGTGACCGCCACGAACGTGACCGGGTCCGTGGCGCTGACGCCCCAGATCATCGTTTGCAGCAGCCGCGTGAGCCCCAGCGCGGCGGCGATCCCGATAGCCAGGCCGATCGCCACCGGCAGCATCCCCTGCCACGTGACCATCCGGGTGACGTCCCGGGTCCGGGCGCCGAGCGCCATCCGGATGCCGATCTCACGGGTCCGCCGACGGACGCCGTAGCTCACGACCCCGAAGATCCCGATGGCGGTGAGCACGAGCGCGATGGCGGAGAACAGGCCCATCAGGAGCGCGTTGAACCGCTCCCGCGCCAGCGACTCCCCGATGATCTCGTCCATCGGCCGGAAGGTCGGGGGTGGGAGCGATGGGTCGATTCCGGCGAGTACCCGGCGCAGCGTGGCGGCCGCGGCCCCCGGTCGCGCAGTACGCAGCAGGAACACGGGCGTGGACCGCATGGAGGACGGCGCCTGGCTCCGCGGCACCAGCATGGTCCGCTTCGGGTCCCGGCGCAGCGACAGCTCGCGCATGTCGGCGACGACGCCCACGATCTCCGCCGGCTCCCCCGCGAACTCCGGGTGGATCCACCGACCTCTGAACCGCCCGAGCGCCACGCGCTGGCCGATCGGGTCCGTATCCGGCAGGTACAGCCGCACGAATTCCTCGTTCACGATCACGACCCGCGGGGCGTCCGCGTCATCCGCCGCCGTGAACGTTCGGCCCCGGACCAGCGGCGTCCCCACCGTCTCGAAGTACCCGGGCGACACGCCGCGCCATTCGACGTCGCCCTCCCTCGCATCCGGGCGTCCTTCCACTTCCATCGGGAGGTTCCAGCCGCGCTCCAGCGGGATGTTGCCGGCCAGGGCCATCGCCTGGATAGGCCCGGCCCCCGAGCCGCCGGAGGACGGATCGGTGTCCCCCCGGGCCGGGCTCAGGCGGTCCAGCAGGCGGCTTTCGAACGCCGCGAGCGTCGCGTCCGAGTCGTACCGGTCCGGCCAGCGCGGCACGCTGGCGGTCAGGAGCCCGTCGGATTCGAAGCCGGGGTCCACGGCCCGCAGCTCGAGCAGCGTCGAGATCAGCAGCCCGGCACCGATCAGGAGCACCAGCGACAGCGCCGCTTCCGTCGTCACCAGCGCGGCGCGGAGGCGGCGGCCTGGTGGCGTCCCGTGGGACCCCTCCCGGAGCTGGATCATGGGCCCGCGCCCGGCCGACGGAAGGGCCGCAACGAGACCGAACACCACCGCCGTGATGACGGCCGCGCCGAACGTGAACAGGACGACGGTCGCATCCGGCCCGATCTCCTCCGCGCGCGGGAGCCGCCACGGCGCGGCGGCCACGAGCGCTCGAGTGGCCCAGGTCGCCAGCCCGAACCCGAGCGCGCCGGCCACCAGGGAAAGGGCGACGCTTTCGGTCAGGATCTGCCGGATCAGGCGGCCCCGGCTTGCGCCCATGGCGGAGCGCACGGCGATCTCGCGCTGTCGTTCCGAGGTCCGGGCGAGCAGGAGGTTGGCCACGTTCGCGCACGCGATCAGCAGCACCAGCCCCACCGCGCCGAGCAGGATCCAGAGCACGCCCCGGAGCGAGCCCACGTAGAGGTCCTGATAGCTGATCAGGCCCATGCCCCGCTCGCGTTCGCCCATCAGCTCCGGGTGCGCGTCGCGGAACCGCGCGGAAAGCGTCGTCAGCTCCGCGGAAGCCCGCCCACGGTCCACACCGGGCGCCAGCCGCGCGAGCGCCGAGTGGTTGTGTCCCTCATCCTGCGGATCGGCCTCGAGCCGCAGGGGCACGAACACGTCGCCGGCATCCGGCGACTGCGGAAAGCGGAACCCGGGCGACATCACCCCGATCACCGTCCGGGGCACCCCTCCCAGCGTCACGTCCCGCCCGACGATGCCAGGATCGGCGCCGAAGCGCGCCTGCCAGAGCCCGTGTCCGAGCACCACCACGTCCGGGCCGCCGGGCGTAGCCTCCTCGGCGGTGAACCACCGCCCGAGCGGGAGCGGGTGTCCGACCACTCGCAGGAACGGCCTCGTGACCCGCAGCCCCGAAACCGCCTCCTCCGGTCCGGTGCCCAGCCCCTGGGTGAACGACCGGTACGTCGCCACGGCCTCGAACGACGACGACCGCTCCCGGAACCACTCGAGCTTGTACGCGCTCAGCGCGCCCGACGGCTCGCCCCCTGCCCAGCCCCAGCCCCAGTGCACCACGCGCTCCGGCGCCGGGAACGGCAGCGGGCGGAGCAGCACGCCGTTCACCACGCTGAAAATCGCGCTCGTCGCCCCGATCCCCAGCACCAGCGTCGCCAGCGCGAGCGCCGTGAACGCCCGGTTCCGGACCAGCGTCCGGAACGCGAAACGGAGATCCTGCCGCAAGTCCTCCACGTATTCCGTCCGCGCCATCTTCCGCTCCCTTCGCTTCGCGATCGCCGCGCAGTGCGCCCGCGCCTCCGCCACGTCCCCGAACCGCGCCATCGCCCGCTCGCGCGCCCGCTCCGGCGACTCGCCCGCCTCGATCAGCTCCGCCGTCCGCATCTCGAGATGGAACGCCAGCTCCTCCTCGATCTCGCGATCCGGGCGCCGCCCCAGCACGACCTGCCCCCTACGCCGTCGCGGGGAGCGCCGGCGCGTCGAGCGCCGCGAACACCGCCGCCGCATACCGTCGCCACGTCCTTGCCTCCGCCTCCAGCTGCCCCCGCCCCGCCCCGGTCAGCTCGTAGTACTTTGCCCTGCGGTTGTTCTCGCTCGTCCCCCACTCCGACCGGATCCATTCCCGCTCCTCGAGGCGGTGCAGCGCCGGATACAGCGACCCCTCTCCCACCCGCAGCACGTCCCCCGTCGCCGCCTCGATCCACCGCGCCACGCCATAGCCGTGGCGCGGCTCCCAGCTCAGCGCGCGCAGGATCAGCAGGTCCAGCGTCCCGCGCAGGATATCGACGTTGCTCGTCACCATCTCGGCCTCCCATCGGGTTCCGATGAGAGTATGGCGCCATTCCCATCGAAACGCAATGGAGACGGATTACGGCCAGGCGGCTCCTTGGCGTGACATCGGTATTGGGGGCCGCCGGTTGATAGAGCCCATGGGCCACCGAGTGCCGACTCGCCGATACACTTGCGCCGACGATTACTGCAATGTTGAAATGAGGACCGAATGGTTATGCGAACCCCTCTCGTCGCACTCCTCGCAATCGTGGCCGCGTGCGCTGGCGATAACCCCGCCGCGGACGATCTTTCCGGCTCATGGCGCCTGGTTACGATCTGCCTCTACGAGCAGGAGGCCCCCCCGTGCGACTCCGTGACGGCGCCGGCGGCCCAGCAGC
>DATLFF010000316.1:0-3421 GCA_035524915.1 Gemmatimonadota bacterium
GACGCCCCTCCGACGTCGAGGAAGGCCTCGTCGAGCGAGAGCGGCTCGACGAGCGGCGTGAACGACAGGAAGACCTCGCGGAGGCGCGTGGCGTAGGCCCGGTAGGCCGAGAAGTCGGGGCGCACGAAGACCGCCTCGGGGCAGAGGCGGCGCGCGCGCGCCGACGGCATCGCCGACCGCACCCCGAACCGCCGCGACTCGTAGGAGGCGGACATCACCACGCCGCGCGCGCCGGAGCCCCCCACGACGACCGGCTTCCCCCGGAGCGACGGGTGCTTCAGCACCTCGACCGACGCGTAGAACGCGTCCATGTCCACGTGGAGGAAGGGCTCGGGCGGACGGGTGGAGGTCACGGCTCCGCGGGGGCCTCCTCCACGAGCAGGGCGGGACGCCGCGACGCCCACAGACCCATCCCGCCGAAGACCAGCAGCCCCACCGCCGCGCCGACGAGCCACACCTGGACATCCACCTGCCCCAGGACCCCGATCCACAACGCCGCCACGAGCGGCCCGATCTCGCTGATGACGACGAAGACCGCGCTCACCTTCCCCGGCGCGCTCGAGATCCGCTGGATCAGCGCCTGCCCCGTGGTGTAGAAGAGCGGGAAGCCGAAGCCGAACAGGATGGCTCCGGGGACGGCCACGGCGTAGGCTCCGGTCGCCGCGTAGATCAGCAGCCCCGCCCCCGCGATCGCCACCCCGATCGCGATCACCACCATCTCGGCCCCCATGGCGCGACGCAGGCGGATCAGGAGGATCGAGGCGAGCAGCGCTCCCACGCCCTGCATGGACCACAGGAACCCGAGGGAGCGCTGTCCCCGGCCCAGCACCTCCTTCACGAACAGCGGCTCGAGGGTCTGCATCAGGCCCAGGACGAGCATCGCCGCGAACCCAGTCAGGAAGAGCAGCCGCAGGACCGGGACCCGCATGCCGGCCCGCAACCCGGCTCCCAGGTCGCGCAGGAACGACTCATGCATCCGCCCGTCGACGCGACGGTCGGGGACGAGCGCGTAGAAGAGCAGGGAGACCGCGAGGGCGGCGAGCCCCACCCAGTACGGGGCGTGCCGACCCCACAGGCCCACCGCGAGCGCGCCCAGCAGCGGCCCGAGGGCCATCGGAAGCTCGCGCACCAAGCTGATCATCCCGTTCGCCCGGACGAGGTCGTCGCGCTCCACCAGCCGCGGGATGAGCGCGCCCCGGGCGGGCCACAGGACTCCCTCGGCGAGCCCGACCCAGGCCATGGACAGGTAGAGCCACGGCAGCGACGGTGCGAACGAGGCGACCACGAGCGATCCGGCGAACGCGGCGACCGCCACGACCATCATCCGCTGGGGGCTCCACCGGTCGGCGAGCGCGCCGAACGGCGGCGTGGAGGGGATAAACGTGATCGAGAAGCAGGCGAGGAGGATGCCGAGCTGGCCTGGGGTCGCCTGGAATCGGAAGGTCGCATCGCCCATCACCGCCAGGAAGTAGCTCCACAGGGCCAGACCGGCGAAGCCCTCAGCGAGGACCAGCCACAGGAAGGGGCGGTTGGCCAGCATGCGGGGCGGGACCGCCCCGACCTCCAACGGGGGTGGCCCGACCGGCTCCTGTCGCCGCTCGTCGTCGCGCCGTTCGTCGTTCACCAGCCCGCAGATCCTCCGCTCGAGTGCCAGAGCTTTCGGGGAGCGGCCTGGTGGTCGGCGGGGGCGCCTCGCGCCATCGCCTCCGCGAGCCTCCCCTCCGCCCGGGCGCGGGCCAGGGCGACCAGGTCCCAGACCTCCTCGGCGATGATACTCGCCCCCCGCCTCCCGGTCCGCCGGAGCCGCCCCCAGACCGCGAGCAGCGTCCCGTGAAAGACGGTCCGGGCCACGCGATCCTGGACCCGCTGGAACACGGTGACGTCCACCGGCCCGGTGGCGTCGTCGAGCGTGAGGAAGATGATGCGCTGGCCGCTCCGGACGGCGGGGGTCTGCGATGCCACCTTCACCCCCGCGACCATGACCCGGTCGTCGCCGCGCCGTCGGTGGAGGTCCCGCGCGCGCGTCACGTCGAGATCCTCCAGCAGCGGCTCGTAGAACGAGAGGAGGTGCCGGGTGACGTCGAGGCCGGTCACCTCGAGCTCCGCCCGGACCACCTCGGCCTCGGTGTAGTCGCGGAGCCCCGGCCGCGGCGCGCCCTCGTGGAGCCCCAGCGCGAGCTGCTCCCCCTCTCGCGCCGACTCGCTCGTCATCGCCTCGAACAGGAGGTCCCGGCGGCCGGTGCGCCCGAGGGCGCCGACATGAGCGAGCGCCTCGGCCACGGGCCGCGAGACCCCCGCCCGGCGCAGGAGGTCGGCAGCGCCCTCGATCGGCCGCTCGGCCCGCGCCGCGAGGATCCGCTCGATCTCGGCGCCGGTGATCCCGTCCACGTCCCGCAGCCCCAGCCTGATCCCGTACGTGGTCGACGGGGTGGAGGCGGGCTGCTCGGTCGCTAGCGCCTCGACGACGCCCGCCCCCACCCCGTCGACCTCCTCCACCGTGTAGTCCTTCTGGCTGCGGTTCGCGTCGAGGGGGAGGATCGGGATGCCGTGGCGCCTCGCGTCCTCCAGGATCAGCCGCCGCGGGTACATCCCCGGCTCGTGCGTCAGGAGGCCGGCCACGAAGGCGGCCGGGTGGTGGGCCTTCAGCCACGCCGACTGATAAGTGGGGACCGCGAAGGCCGCCGCGTGGGCCTTGCAGAACCCGAACGAGGCGAACGAGGCCACCTCGCGCCACACCCGCCCAGCCTCGGAGGGCGACAGCCCTCGCTCCCTGGCCCTCCGGAGGAAGTCCTGGCGCACCTCGTCCGCCTCCTCCTCGTCGGAGAGGTGCCGGCGGATCCGGTCGGCCTCCGCCAGGTCGTACCCCGCCGAGACCTGGAGCGCCCGCATCACCTGCTCGTGGTAGACGATCACGCCGTGGGTCTCCTGGAGCGCCGGGCGAAGGCGCTCGTGGGCGTAGACCGGCTCCCCCATCCCGTGGCGGCGCTTCAGGAACGGCGTCACCATGTCGGACTTCACCGGGCCCGGGCGGAACAGCGAGATGTCCACGATGAGGTCCTCGAAGCGCGTGGGCTGGAACTTCTGGAGGAGCTCGCGCTGGCCGGGGCTCTCGATCTGGAAGCATCCCACCGTGTCGGAGGCCCGGATCAGCTCCCAGGTCTCGGGGTCCCCGAGCGGGATCCGGTCGAGGTCCACCCGCTCCCCCGTCGCCCGCTCGATCTCGTCCGTGGCGTGGCGCATCGCCGAGAGCATCCGCACGCCGAGCACGTCGAGCTTCAGGAGGCCCAGCATCTCGACGTCGTCCTTGTCGGCCTGGACCATCCGGTGCCCCAGGAACGAGCGCTCCATCGGCACGCGGTCGGGCAGGTCGGTCCCCGAGAGCACGATCCCCGAGGGGTGCATCGCGACGTGCCGGGGGAAG
>DATLFF010000317.1:0-6252 GCA_035524915.1 Gemmatimonadota bacterium
AGCTGCGGGACCGCCAGCACGACCGCGCTGGCCGAGTCGACGGAGGTAGCGCAGTTCGCGTGACGGAAGAGAGCCTAGCGGGACTCGAGGAATTGCGCTCCGGATCCGTTGACAACCCTCCGAGTAATTGGAATAGTCGGATGCGCGTCACCGGAGCGCTGCCATGCGATTGATCCCCCTCCTATTAATTCTCCTCTCGCTCGCCGCGTTACCATCGGCTCTCCCGGTGGCGCTCGGACAGAACGAGGCGATACCCCCTTCGCGGCTCCCCAGATGACCCCAACGAAGTGGATCGAGACCGGTATGCCTCGGGATCCGGACCTCGTCCATCGGCACCAGGTGGAGGTCCGGCGGCCGCACGGCCGCCGCCCGCTCGTCGGGAGCGAGTAGGAACAGGAGCGCGAGGCCGTGTACCGCCGCCACCAGGAGCGCGCGCCCCAGGAGCGGCGGTTGGCGTCGCGCGGCACGCGCTAGGCGGGCGGGAGCGGGCGTGTAGTCAAAGGGCCTCCTCGGGCGGAGGGTGATCGGGTGCGGCCCTTTCCCATGGTACCCGAAGCGGGGCGGGGGAACTCCATATCTTCCGGGTTTCGTTGAATATCTAATCCGTCCCGTCACTCACCCTCGAACTCCACGTCGATCCACGCCAACTCCGGTTCGTCCAGGATCGAGACCAGCTCGCAGCGATCCGCGAGGCGCTCGTTCGTCGGATCATGGGGAATCCCAGAGTAGGTGTCGTTCCAGGTCGAGATCAGGGCCCGCCGCGGCCGGTCGTCGGGCGCGACCTCGGGCAGGATCGAGTCGAAAAGTTCCGCCTCGGGCGTGCCGTTGTGGCTCCCATGGTGGGACACCTTGAGGAAATGGACCGGCCGGAGCACGCCTTCGCGTTCCATCGTCTGCCAACTACGGATCTCGGCGTCGCCAGGGAAGAGGAGCGTCCAGCCACGCCAGGCGAGACTGAATACCACGCTCGAGTTGTTGGCCGCCTTGTCGATCGCCAGCAGATTGTCTGCGATCCCGCTTCGTCGCATCTCGATCAGCTCGTAGAAAGCGCCCGCGTCCACACCGGGCGGGGGGAGCGGCCGGGTGGCGACCGGCCCCGCGCCCGCCGGCCCGGGCATGAGCCCCAGGTGCATCGGCGAGAACGACCCGTAGTAGTCGCTCGTGTCCTCCTCAGGCGCCCAGATCTCGAACGTCGCTTCACGGAAGGGGTGGGCATCGGTCAGATCGATCCCGCGATGGACGTAGGTCGTCCCGTCCTCGCCGGCCAGCTCCCGCAAGAACTCCACGCAGTCGGCGGTCTTCCGCGGGTTGTTGTTGAGCAGCAGCGTGCGCCAGGGCTCCGCGACCGACTCCGGGCTGGCCGCCAGGTAGCGCTCGATCTCGTCGTACGCCCCCAGCAACTGGAGCTTCTTCCGGCGGGCGTCCGGGAACCGGTCGTAGTAGCCCTCCTCGGCGGACGCCGAAAGCCACGCGAAGTCGACCGGCATCTTCTCCGCCAGCTCGCCGTCGGGATAGATCTTCGTAGCGGCGTGGAGCAGGCCCTGGACATGGTCCATGTGCTCGTGGGTCATCACATAGAGGGCGAGCGGCCGGCCCTCCAGCTGCTCGACCACGTCGTCGATCACCGGCTGGAACACGTCGTCCAGCCCGCCCTCGCCGGCCAGCACGTTCCCCACGTCGATCAGGATGTGGCGGGGCGTGACGTCGCCGGTGGCCGGGTCGCGGTCGGGCACGGACACCAGGATCGCGTCGCCGAAGCGGACGTTGTACGCGCGGACCCGGAGCTTATCCACGGGTCGCCTCCGGCGCGACGTGGAGCATGCGGCCGGTGCCGTAGACGCGCAGGTGCCCGTCCCCCACGGCGAACGGCACGACTCCCCGGAGCGCCTTCCCGTCCGGCCCGCGGGCCAGATCCTCCGGCACCAGGACGTCCGCCTCTTGGAGCCGCCGCAGGAAGCCGTCCCGCTCCTCCCGCTGGCGCTCGCCTCGCTCGCTGGTCAGAAGCGCGCGGATCCGCTTCGACTCCCAGTCGATAGCCAGCGTGGTCCCGGCCACAAACCGGCGCCGCCGCGCGATCGAGCCGCGCAGTACGTTCCCTTCGGTTTCGGTCCAGGAGACCTTGAGGATGCACTCCCGCACCTTCCGTCGACCCTCGCGGTGCCAGTTCACCTTCCGCACGTCCAGCCGGGGGAGCACCCGGAACGGGACCTTGGGCGGGATCCCCAGAAGCCGCCGGTTCCGGTTGGCGAAGTCGTACGCCGCCCAGTCGCTCTCCACCAGCTGCTCGAGGTCAAGCCGGGACACGGCCGCTCGGCGGAAGTCGGTCCGCACCTTGAGCTCGGCCGGGTCGCGGACGATGGCGCGGCGGAGAAACTCCTCGGCGATCCAGTCGCGCTGCGCCGAGCTCGCCGGATGGGACGCCTGGTCCGCCGCCAGGATCGCGCGTCCCAAGTCGGCGAAGGTGGCCTCGCCGGGCGGCAGGTAGTCGAGGCCTCGCACCAGCGTCCGCTTGAGTCGCTCCGCGCCCACAAACAGCGCCTTGCCGGAAACCGCCCGCCGCGCCTCCTTGAGCCGCTGCGGGTCCCTCTCGCCGGCCGCGCGCGGCGCCTGCTCGGGCTCGACCCCCTGCTTTTGGAGCTGGGCGATGGCTTCCTCCGTCTCGACCACCTTCGACTCTTCGAGCTTCTCGGTGGCCATCTCGGTCTTCAGGGTCTCGTGGAGCTGCACCATGACCGTGTAGAGCGCGCCGGACAGGACCTGGCTCACGTCGTGGGGGCTCGCCGGGTCCACCCCCTCCTGCCACGGCTCGGGATCCAGCGATTTGAGGTTCAGCAGCGACCGAAGGTAGTCGCGCGTGGCGTCGAGCTCTTGGCCGAACTCCGACGCGATCGAGTTGAACGCGTTCGAGTCCTGGATCGATCCGCCCGTCGCATCCAGCACTGCGCGGGTCAACGTCCGGGACCGGAACGAGACGAGCAGCGCGGCCACGTCGGCGACCGCCTCGTGGATCGCCAGCGATTGCGGCAGCGTGGCGTGGTAGAGGTCGGGCGCGATGCCGTCCAGGATCGCGTGGGCGGTCTCGTGGGCCACGATGTCCTGGGAGTGGCTGGTGTAGATCGTCCGCTCGCGATCCCTCGCCGAGCGGAACCAGAAGAACTGGAGACTGCGGGAGCGGCGGTCGTAGAAGGCGTTTGCCCACTCCCCCGCGCGCGGCACGACCAGGAGTTGCGGGCCGTCGAAGGCCCAGTCGATGGGGCGGCCGAGCGCGTCGGGCTCCTCAAACATCGCGATCGTGCGGTAGATCGAGCCAAAAACGCTCACGTTGGTGAGGTCCCGCGCAGCCAGATCGTGCGGGGCCGCGATCCGGTAGGCGCCGGGACCGTCCGAGTCCGCGTCCGGTTCGACCGGGATCCCGGGCATCAGGGCTCCGGTCCCGGGATCGAAATCCAGCACCGCGACCCGGGGCGTGACGGGGCCGTCCAGAAACACCTCCTCCTCGACCGTCCACGCCTCCGTGAGGTCGAGGCCCTTGGCCTCGGTGACGCTGGGGTCCTTGACGATGAGGGGGATCCGGAACTTCACGGGCACCTCGGGTGGATATCGGGCTCGGAGCTCGACGGGTCACTCGAGACCCGCCGCGGTTCGCTAGGCGCTCTCCAGGTCCAGGTCCCAGGAGCTCTGCTCGGGCGGCATGATGTCGAGCGTATAGTCATACTCGTCCGGCGGGTACTCCTGGGGAGCCTCCGGAGCGCCGGCGTATCGTTGGTCGCCAAGATCCGGATGGGGCGAGGAGGAAGCAGTCGCCGTAGTCGGTCTGGACGATCCGCAGCGCGAACATCCCGTTAAGCGGGTTGTAGCCCGGTCGTCAACCGGCCCGTCACTACCAGCGCGAACGCCTGGGCTTGGCCCACTACGAGGTTCGCGGCCGACACCTGGATCAGATAGCCGCCGGGGGGCGCGTTCGCGATCCGGATCACCTCCACATTGTTCTCGGGATCCACCCCGGTTATCGAGAGCGGGAGGCTCTCGTTCCCCACCCGCTTCGACCCGTCGGGCAGCTGGAGGAAGAGGTTGAGGTTGTTCTGGAGGGCGCGGGCCGGCGGATCGGTCCACGTGAGGCAGAGCCGGAGCTCGTCGTTTCCTTCCAGGTCGAACGACCACCGAACCCGCTCGCCGGTGCTCGTGAACTGGAGGTTCGGGTCCTGCCAGGTGTCGACGAACTCGAACGCGCCGCCGTCGACCGCCAGGCTCCGCCGCATGTCCACGCACCCGAAGCCCTGGTGGAAGTTGGGCGCGTCGGCGAACTCAGCCACCGACGAGGGGCCGCCGAGCCAGCGCGCTCCGTTGATAAGAGTGGCCTTGAGCAGCGCCGCGCTCGGGTCGTGGTTCCGGTCCTCCTGGTAGTACTGGCGAACCAGCGCCGCGCAGCCGGCGACCACCGGCGCCGCCATGCTGGTGCCGCCCATGTAGGCGTAGTGACCCCCGTGGCCCGGGAAAGTCCCCCAGAAGTTCCCCAGCGGCGCCGTCGCCGACTTGGCCGAGACGATGTCGGTCCCCGGCGCCACGATGTCCGGCTTGATACGACGGTCGGTGCACGGGCCGCGGCTCGAGAACCCGGCCAGGTCCTCCGGCGCGCCGGAAATCCGAAGGTCGGCGATCGGCGGGGCCGGGAAGTCCCCCGGCCAGGCCTGGCCATACGTCAGCTGCGAGAGTCCGCCCGAGGTACGGTCGGTCTGACTGGCTCCCACCGTGAGGGCGTTCTTGCACGAGGCCGGCGAGCCGATGGATAGCCAGTCGACGAACCCCGGCTGGGAGTTCCGCGGGTTCCCCGCCGTACCCTCGTTCCCCGCCGAGATGATCACCAGGAAGTCGGGATGGTCGTACACGAACTCGTCCACCTCGATCGAGTTCACCGTGTATTCCGACTCCGTCGCGGCCCCCCAGCTGTTGTTGTGGATTCGGACGCCGGCCTGGTAGGGAGGATCGAACAGGTCCGAGAGATTCCACGGCAAGCCGCCGAGCCCGCCCCCGGCGTCCAGCACCGACTGGAAGTAGAGCTCCGCTTCGGGGGCGGTCCCGCGGACGGTGCCGCCCGAGCCCGCTCCATCCCCGAGGACCGACCCGGATACGTGCGTCCCGTGGCCGTGCGGGTCGCTCGCGTCGCCCGGCCGGCCGAGCGCGTCCACCTGTCGGATCCGCCCCTGGAAGTCGGGGTGGTTCTCGTCGAGTCCGGTGTCGGCCACTCCCACGATCTGGCCTCGCCCGGTCCACGGCAGGGCCGGGCCGGGGTCTCCTCCCGCGCCGGAGTCGATCCCCAGCAGCACGCGGGCACGGTCGTTGTGGAGCTCGGGCTCGACGTACGGGTGGACCTGGAGCACCTCCGGGAGGGCCCGCAGGTCGTGTGCGACGTCCGAGTCTGGCAGCGTGGCGAAGCGGAGTTTCCGGCCCTGGACTCCGATCACGAGCGCGTCTCCGCGCTCGCGGAGCCAGCCCGCGACCGCGTCTCCGTCGGCCGGCTGCTGGAGGAGCGCCTCGTACACGGCGACACCTGACGCCGACCGCTTCGGGGCGGCGCGCGCGATTGCCGGGCCCGCGTCGCCGTCGGTGAAGTACCGGGGAGCGGATTCAACGAAGGCGAGCTGGGAAACCTGGCCGACGAGCGAGGGGTCGAGCCGCAGGGTAATGCGGTTTCCTCCCTGGGCGCCGACGATCACGGCTCCCAGGTCCTCGATCTCCCGGCGCCAGGAGTCGAGCAGCGGCCCCAAGAGCCGGACCGTGTAGTAGGTCGGCTGGGCCTCGGACATCGGCCGCGCGGCCACCTCGGGGGCGGCCGCCCCCAGGCCGAGCGGGGCGGGCCCCGCGGCGGCCCCCTCCTCGACCACCGACACGATCAGGCCTGCGTCTCGCAGGGCCTGGATGGCGCTCTCGTCGGTCCGGCCCAGGACGAAGCTCTCCGTGACGTCGGCGCCGGGCCCGATAATGTCCTGGGCGGCGGATCTCTCATGCTCGTGCATGTAGTGGGCGATCACGATCCGATCGGGCATGGTCTACCTCCTCGCTCTTGAGAGGCGTTTCGGGCTATGCGCGCCGCCCTCGGGATCGGGGCGGGTCCGGTTCGGCCTACTGCCGCGCTCCACGAAGCCGCCACAGGAACGCCGTCCGCGTGCGCACGAGCTCATTAGCGGCACTTCGACCGCGAACTGGATGGAGTTCCAGAGCTCGACGGTGGGGAACGGCTCGTACTCGCGGTCG
>DATLFF010000318.1:0-3252 GCA_035524915.1 Gemmatimonadota bacterium
CCGAAGGAGGAAAGATGTCGAGACTGACGAAGGTCCTGTACCTGGCCGCGCTGCTCGCGTTCGGCGCTACGCTGCCCGGCTCGGTACAGGCGATGGACCCGGATGCCGACCGCTGTCCGGGCCAGACTCCGCCGGTGTGCAGCGAGACCGTCGTGGAGACCTGCACGAGGTGGTACTGGTGCAACTTCTTCCAGCGGTGCTGCAGGGACACGGACGAGACCACGCGCGTCAAGTACTTCCCGACAGTGACCTGAGGAGGAGCCATGAGGCGCTGGAAGAGCCTGCTGTTCGGTGCGTCGCTGCTCACGTTCGGAATCGCGTCCGCGGGCGCGGTCCGGCCGGTCGCGGCGCAGGCCGAGGAGTGCCCCGGCACGGGGCTGCTCTGCGCGAAGACGAAGAGTTCGGAGTGCACGAAGGTGATGGTGTGCGGGGCGCGCATCACCTTCCCGTTCGCGCTGATCCTGTGCTGCGGCGAGACGACGTCGGTCACCAACTACTACTACTACCCGAACGAGATGTAGGCGAGTTCGTGGTGGGCGCCGCGTGGGTTCGGGCGCCCATCACGCGTGCTCGCTCGAGGAGGGAGAGTCATGGGGAGCGATGGGGAGGTGCGGCGAGGCCCCCGGGATCGGCCCGGCGGCTGGGTGGTGGCCACGCTGGTCGTGCTAGCCTGCACCGGCTTCGTGCAGTATCAGAACACGCCCGAGCGGAGCCTCGGCGGAACGGTCGGCGTCGAGCGGGACGCGGGTCCCGAGTACGTCGCCCTGGGCGTCTTCCAGCTACGGGACTGCGACCAGGCGGCGGCCTACCTGCGTGTGTTCACCGAGGGCCCGGCGCTGGGCCGGTTCGAGGTGCGCGGGCTGGTGGCCGGGCACGCGGCGGACGTGATGCAGGCCGTCGCGAAGCTGGGCCGTGACGTGAAGGGAGTGTCCGTCCGCAAGGCCGCGCGCCGTGACATGGTGGCGCTGGAAGCGATCGGGTACGGCGCCACACCCTACGTACTCGTCATCGACCGTGCGGGCCGCCTCCGCTGGACCAGTCCACCGCCGCGCTCACCGGCCGAATGGAGCGCGTTCCGTCAGGCCGTAGCCGTTCTCGCCACCACCACGTCGAACGAGGAGGTCCGATGAACCCGCTGATGTCTGCCATGGCGGTCTGGATGGTGCTCGGTGTCGCTGCCGGCTGCGGCGAGGACGAGGAAGGGGAGCGCCCCGCGCCCCCGCGCCTGTGGGCGGCACTTCCGGTGGATACGCTCTGGGTCCGTGGCGGGCTCGACGATCCGCTGCTGGAGCTGCCGCTCGCGATCGTGGCCGACAGCGAACACGTGTACTTCTCCGATCTGGCGAGCCGGCGGATCGTCGCGTTGAGCGCGGCCGATGGTAGCACCGCCTGGGTCGCGGGCGGCCAGGGTGGGGGCCCCGAGGAGTTCGAGAGACCCGCCGCGCTGGCACTCCTCCCGGGATCCCGGCTCGCCGTCTCGGATACCCGCAACAGCCGGATCACGCTGATGAACAGGGAGGGCCGGATCGAATCGACGTTCCGGGTCGAGGACCCAGAGATCAACGCATTGTGCGGGTTCGCGGATGGGACGCTGGTGACCGTCGCCTCAAGCGCGGGCCCCGGCATCGCCCGGTGGCTCACGGATGGGCAGGAGCTCGAGAGGGTGGATCTGCCCTGGCCGGAGCTGAGCGGTGCCACCATGCTCGAGCGCCAGGCCGTGGCGACCACGCTGCCCGACGGCCGTGGCTGCGTAGTGGCGCTCGGCCTCGGCCGCGGCTTCGGCCTGTTCACCGAACTCGGCTTCGTATCCGTCCGCGAGTACATCGAGAAGGTCCCCGCTCCGAACGTCGAGGTCCGGGTCCAGGAGTCCGGCCGGACCAGGACGGAGCGTACCTCCGCGGCCGGAGCGACCATCGCGTCACGCGGCGTGGCCGCCGCCCCGGACGCCCTCTATTTCATGTTCGATGGCCAGACCGTGGACCGGGGCCGGATCCTGGACGTGTATGCCCTGGATGGCACGTACCGGCACAGCCACCGGCTCGACCGGCCTGCCGCATTGCTCGCGTTTGCGAACGGCGTGCTCTACGTGCTCTCGCACGTGGACGCGGTACCCACCCTCACGGCCATGCGGCTGAGGGAGGAAGCATGAGGGCGCGCGGCTCCGCGATCACCGAAGCGCTCGTCGCCACCTGCGCGGTGGTCGCGCTCGGCGTCCTGCTCGGCCGTTGGGCGGGCAGTCCCCGCCCATCCCCCTCGCCGGACCCGCAGCTGCCCATCGACGAGTGGGAGGAGATCCGCACCGGCGGAACGCGCCTGGGTTCACCGGATGCCCGCGTCGTGCTCGCCACCTTCTCGGACTTCCAGTGCCCCTACTGCGCCGACCTGGCCCTCGCCTTCCGGGAGGCCGTGGACCGCGACCCGACCGCTCTCGCGCTGCTCTTCCGGCACTACCCGCTGCCGGATATCCAGCCGCATGCGGTAGCGGCGGCACTCGCCAGCGAGTGCGCGGGCGAGCAGGGCAGGTTCGAGGCCTACCACGATGCCCTGTTCGCGGCGCAGGACCAGATCGGAACGGTCGCCTGGGATTCGATTGGGCGCAGGGCAGGCGTGGCGGATGAGCAGCGGTTCCGTACGTGCATGGCCGAAAGCGGACCCGCCGCCCGGATCGATGCGGACGTGCGCCTCGCCAACCGGCTCGGCGTACAGGGCACCCCGACCGTATTCGCGGATGGTGTGCCGGTAGGCGGCCCATGGACGGCGGAGCGACTGCTCGAGCTGGCTGCAGGGTCGTAGCCGAACCGTGAGGTCGAGCCGGCCGCCGGGTCGTAGCCGAATGGTCCGGTCGAGCCGGGCTACATATCCTCGAGCCCGAGCTCCGTTCTCGCGCGGTCCATCATCGCGGGCGTGATCTCGGCGATGCCCCGCTCTCGGGCGTAGTCGGCATAGATTCGCTTGACCATGCCGCGTACGAAGGAGGGGACGCGGCCCAGGCGCTCCGTGGCATCGGCGGACCACAAAACCCGACGCATGGGCTGGCTTGCGGACCCCAGGGCCGCGTCGCCGGCGCCATACGCGGTCCTGGAGGGTTGCCCGGCGGCGTCGTCCTCGAACGCGTCCGGGCGGCCGCCGTCGACGGAGCCGCGTGTCAGCTCCATCGGCTGTGCCGGGACGGTGCGGCCACCGACCTTGATGCCGAGGCCGGAGACCAGCTGCGTCTCCATCGGGTTCGTCAGCATGGCGACCTCGCGGTCG
>DATLFF010000319.1:0-4017 GCA_035524915.1 Gemmatimonadota bacterium
GTGCAGGCGGGGCGGATCGCGTCGCTGATCGCGCTCTCCATCGGCGTCGCGATCAGCTTCTACGCGACGTCGATCTCCGGGCTGTTCCTGCTGCTGCTGACCCTGGGCGCCGGCATCGGGCTGGTGTACATCGCCCGCTGGTTCTGGTGGCGGGTCAACGCGTGGAGCGAGATCTCGGCGATGCTCGCCAGCTCGCTGATCGGCGTCGCGCTCGAGCTGTCGCCCCAGTGGGGCGGGCCCACGTTCCCGTTCGCCTCGAAGGTGTTCGTGAACCTGGTCGGATCGACGATCGTGTGGGTGACGGCGACGTACGCGACCCCGGCGACGTCCATGGCGCGGCTGGTCGAGTTCTACCGCCGCGTCCGGCCGCCCGGCTGGTGGGGGCCGGTCCGGGAGGCCGCCGGCGAGGCGCCGCGCGTCCGCACCGAGGCGCTGCGCCGCGGGCTCGCCCTGTGGGCGCTCGGGGTCGCGTTCATCTACTCGGCCCTGTTCGGCTCCGGGAAGCTGCTGCTCGGAGAGTGGGCGTGGGGGCTCGGGTTCGCGGCGGTTGCGGCCGTCACCGGGTGGGCGCTTCTCCAGCGGCTGACGCGCGAGCGGGTGGCACGGCTCCTCGGGGGGTGAGGCGCTCGCGCGGGCGGACGCGCCGCGGGCCCGGGAGCGGCTCGAGGAACCAGCGCCCACGGACCATGACGCCGGCCGGCGTGGCGAGCGTCGCGAGGTATTGGCTGGGGTCCTCGTCCAGCAGCAGCAGGTCCGCCCGCGCTCCAACCGCGACCACGCCGAACTCCCCCTTCCCTCCCAGGAACTCGGCGGCGTCCGCGGTCGCGATCCGGAGGACATCGATGGCCGGGATGCCCGCGGCCTCGAACTCCTCTATCTCGGTGAGCATGGAGGCGCCCGGGTCGACGACGTCGATGCCGGAATCGGTGCCGACGAGGAGCCGGACGCCCCCCTCGTGGAGCGCCTTCACGACCGCCCGGCGATTCGCGCGGAAGGCCTCGCGTGACTCGGCGGGAAGGCCGCGCCCCATGCGGGCGACGATCGCCAGAGTGGGACAGACCCAGGCCGCCGGTCCCCGGCCGCCGCTCCAGCCGAGCGCCTCGACGTAGCCGCTCAGGTGCTCGAGCGAGCGCTGACCGGCCGCCAGCGCCCGGTCGAGCCCCACCCTGTGAGGGACGTGCCCGACGAAATCCATCCCGCGCCGGCCGGCGGCGGCCGCGATCGAGTCGTACGCCTCGGGTCTCAGATCCTGATACACCTTCAAGGTCCGATAGCCCGCCCGCCACTGCGCCTCGACGACGCTGTCCGCGATGGCGGGGTCCATGACGAGCTGGGTGAGGGGCCACTTGGGCGGCGTGCCGTCGAGCCCAGGGCTCACGGTGAAGATCGAGGGTCCATTCGTCTCTCCGGATCCGATCTCGCGAGCCATCTCCCCGATGTCGGGGAAGCCCCACAGGTTCCGCACGGTCGTCACGCCATGGGCGAGGTAGCTGTCGAGATCGGCCCGGTCGAGATGCACGTGCATGTCCACGAGGCCGGGCATGAGCGTCCGATGGGTCCCACCCACGCGATCCGGTCCCCCTCGACGAGCACGGACTGTCCGTCGCGGGCGCGCGAGCCGTCCATCGGGAGGAGCCGCACGCCCACGATCGCGATCGCGGGATCGTCGGGAGGCGAGGCGGGCGCGATCACCAGGAGTGGCAGGAGCATCGGCCACAGCCGACCCCCGCCCGCACGCTCGTCGCCGTTCGGTTCGGCAGGCCTCATCGGCGTCCAAACCGGTGGTGTCGGGAGGAGGTTCAACCACGGCCCGATGGATCCGCCGCGTTGAGCGGGGCGGGGGCGGGCGCTACCTTCGGCGCCATGCCCACCCGCCGACGATCCGGCCCGCGCTTGGCGATTATCGCCGCGCTCGCCGTCCTCGCGCTGCCGGTGGCCGCGGCTGCGCAGGCGGATCCGGGGCTGGCCGTCACGATCCAGTATCCGCCCGCGGCGGCGGCGATCGGGGCCACCGACTCGACGTTCGTGTTCGGACGCGTCGACGGCGCGCGCGGTGCGCCCGTCGACCTCGCCGTCAACGGCCTCTCTGTTCCCGTCCATCCCGGTGGGGGATGGCTGGCGTTCGTTCCGCTCGCGCCGGACTCGTTCACCTTCCGGGTGGTCGCCTCGTCGGGAGGACGGACGGCCGTGGCCGAGCGGACGGTGTGGGTGCCGCGCTCCCCGTTAGCGGCGCCGGCCGGCGACACCCTCGGCTACCGCCCCGAGACGATCGAGCCGCGGGGACCGCGGGAGCTCTACGCGGGCGACACCGTGCGGGTATCGGTGATCGCCGCGCCGGACGCCGACGTCCACGTGCGGCTCGGGGACGCGACGCTGCGGCTCTGGCCCGAGCTCCCCGACGAGCGGAACCCCGGCCGGCTCGTGTTCGACGTCGAGGAGCCGCCCGAGCGGGCCTGGACCGCGGCGCCGCCGCCGCCGGCGGACGGCGGGTGGAGGCGCGTCGCGGGCGACCTCTACCTCACCCTGTCGGGTGCGAGCGGAGACTCCCTGTGGATCGAGGTGACGCGGCCCGGGATGCCCACCCGCTCCGCGGCCGTGGCCGGCCTGTCGTTCCTCGATCCGACCCGCGTCCGGGTGGCGGTGCTCGACGACGACGCGGCCGGCACCGGTCGCACGGACCACCGGGTGATCGTCCGCCACGCGCCCGGCGCGGGGTACCACTCGTTCCTCCCGAACGGGACCGAGGCGCCGATCGGGCGCCGGATGGGCGATTGGCGCGAGATCGCGCTGGGCCCCGGCACGCGCGCCTGGGCGCCGCTCTCCGAGACCCATCCGGTCCGGGAGGCGCGGCCCACCAGCCGCATCTCCGTGATCCGCACGCGGGTCCGGCCGGGCTGGAGCGAGATCGTCGTGCCCACCTCCGAGCGGCTCCCGTTCGACATCCGCCAGCGTCTCGATCCCGTTCGCTACACCGTGCAGGTGTACGGGGCCATCGCGGACGTCGACTACCTGCCGACCACGTTCGCCGATCCCCTGCTCGACACGGTGGTCTGGAGCCAGCCCTGGAACGACGTCCTCGAGGTGGGTGTCACGCTCGTGGAAGAGCGAGCGTGGGGCTGGCGCGCCTACTGGGAAGGCACCCACCTGGTGGTCGGCTTCCGGCATCCGCCGGCCGCCCTGTCCGACGCGCGCTACCGCTCGCCCCTCCACGGGGTGCGGATCGTCGTCGACCCCGGTCACAATCCCGATCCGGGCGCGGTCGGGCCCACCGGGCTGGAGGAGCGCGAGGCGAACCTGGAGATCGCGCTCGAGCTCGCCCGCGTGCTTTCGCGGAAGGGGGCGGAGGTGGTCCTGACGCGCGCCTCGGCCGACTCCGCGCTCGGCCTCTACGACCGGACGAACCTGGCGGTGGCGGCGGGCGGCGAGATCTTCGTCTCCATCCACAACAACGCGCTCCCCGACGGGGTGAATCCGTTCTTCAACAACGGCACCTCGGTGCTCTACTATCACCCCCAGGCCCGACCCCTGGCGCGGGCGGTCCAGGCCGAGCTCCTGCCGCGGACCGATCTCCCCGACCGCGGCGTGTGGCACCAGAACGTCGCCGTGCTGCGGATGAACGAGATGCCGGCCGTCCTGATCGAGGCCGCGTTCATGATGCTGCCCGAGCAGGAGGCCGCGCTGAGGACGCCGGCCTTCCGCCGGCGGATCGCCGAAGGGGTGGCGGCCGGGATCGAGCGCTTCCTACGCGAACGGAAGGAGACCCGATGAGCGACCGCACCGAAGACCCGCGCGAAGACCTCTGGATGGCGATCTGCGAAGGCGACCACGCGCTGGTGGAGAGCATCCTCGCGGAGAGCCCGGACCTGGCACGCGGCGAGACGGAAGAGGGCGTCCCGTGGACGCTGGCCGCCGTCTACCGCGGACACCCGGGGGTCGCCGACCTGCTGCTGCGGCACGGGGCGCGGCTGGACGCGTTTACCGCCGCGGCGATGGGTCGCACCGACCAGCTCGCGGTCC
>DATLFF010000320.1:0-2914 GCA_035524915.1 Gemmatimonadota bacterium
CCAGGTAGACCGTGGCCATCCCGCCCCGGCCCAGCTCCCGCTCGAGCGCGTAGCGGGAGGCGAGGGCAGGAGCCAGGGTGTCCAGCACAACGTCGGTCATCGCGGCAGGACAGGAGATCCGGTCGGCGGAATCACGCAAACTTGCCCCGCGCCCGGACGGCCGCTACCCGCCGGGCGGCCGGCAGCGCCCGCCTCCGTGAGGGGCTCCGTCCGGCGTTCCGCGGGGCGCCTGAGCTAGGCCGCCTGCTGGTGGACCTCCGTCGAGGCAACAGCCCATTGCAGGTCGGCCCGTGACGCCAGCAGCTCCGCGAACAGGGATAGGGATTTCCTTCCACCCCGCGAAGGTACGGGGCGGTTTTCGGATCGTCAACGTGCGGCCCCGGGGCGAGCGGTGGTACCGCGTGGAGCGGAGGGGGTGGGTGCGGGCACGCAGGGATCCCCCGGATCCTCGCCCATCGGGCTCCGCCTGGTCACCCACATCCCCGATCCCGGCCAGGTGACCGGTGGCAGCGCGCGAACGGCGCGGTGGTGGGCTTCTCGTGGCCGGCTTCCTCCGGCCACCCTGAAAAGGCGCGGCGCCTGGTCGGTCACGGATATCTCGTCGAGGAACGGACCGTGACCGCGGGAGGGACGGCACTGTCCCGCACCCTCTTCCTTCCGGCCGAACGCGGGAGCCCGGTCCCCGCGGCGGTCATGATCCACGGCTCCGGCCGGAGCGACTGCGACAACGCCTGGTACGTGATGATCGCGGACGGGCTCGTTCGGGAGGGGATCGCGGTCCTGCTTCCCGACAAGAGGGGGAGCGGAAAGTCCGGGGGGGACTGGTTCACGACCGGTCTGAGCGGCTTCGCGGTGGACGCCGCCGCGTGGCTCGAGGACGTGCGGACGCACCCGGCCGTGGACCCCGGCGGTGGACGCGGGGCGGCCTTGCGGAGCGGGCCAGCCGCCCCGGATCTTGGACCGACCTCACCACCCCCAGGTCCATGCCCGACCTTCCATCCCGCCTCGATGCCGCTCTCGAGGGCCGCTATCGCATCGAGCGGCCGCTCGGCGAGGGCGGCATGGCAACGGTTTATCTTGCCGAGGACCTGAAGCACAGGCGGCGGGTCGCCGTGAAGGTCCTCCGACCCGAGCTGGCCTCGGCGCTCGGAGCCGATCGATTCGTTCGTGAGATCGAGATCACGGCGGGATTGACCCATCCGCACATCCTGCCGGTGCTCGACTCCGGCGAGGCGGACGGGCTCTTCTACTACGTCATGCCCTTCGTCGAAGGAGAGTCGCTCCGGGAGCGCCTCGACCGGGAGGGACAACTCCCGATCGACGAGGCGGTGTCCATCGCGGAGGAAGTGGGAGAGGCGTTGGAATCGGCCCACGGCCACGGTGTCGTCCACCGTGACGTGAAGCCGGACAACATTCTCCTCATCGAGGGCCGCGTCTACGTCGCGGACTTCGGGATCGCGCGCGCGATCGAAGCCGCGGGCGGCGCCCAGTTGACGGCCACGGGGATAGCCGTCGGAACGCCGGCGTACATGAGCCCCGAGCAAGCGACCGGGAGCGAGCGGGTCGATCACCGCACCGACGTGTTCGCCCTGGGGTGCGTCCTCTACGAGATGCTGGCCGGAGAGCCGCCCCACGCCGGGTCCACTACGCGGGCAGTCATCGCCAAGGTGATCGCGGATCCCGCCACGCGCCTGTCGACGATCCGCGACTCGGTGCCTTCCCACGTGGAGGCCGCCGTGCACCGGGCCCTCGCCAAGTCGCCCGCGGATCGATTTCCTGGAATCGGCGACATGCTGAGCGCGTTGCGAGGGGCGCCCGTCGCCGAGTCCTCCTCGACGGCCGCTTCGCCCCGGCGGTCCGAACCGCGGAGACTCGCGCTCACCCTCGCCGTGGCCGCCGTCCTGATCGGCGTCACCGCCGCGGCTCTCCTGATGCAGAGGGAGGACAGCGCGGCGACGCTGGACCAACTGCGGTCCCTGATCGCCGCCGGAGACTTCGAGGGCGCCTACCGTGTGGCGGGGAGCATGGACGCCGCGAGCATCCCGGATTCCGTCTGGGCGCGGTTCACCGCCCCCGCGACCATCGTCTCCTCCCCCGCCGGGGCCGTCGTGAGTCGCCGGCCCTATCCCGAGCCGGACCATCCGTGGGAGGCGCTCGGCACGACTCCGCTATCCCTGAGCCGCTTCCCCATCAGCAAATCCCTCCTGCGCCTGGAGGCGGATGGATATCACACCGCGCTCGCGGGATTCGCACCCCAGGCGACTGACACGATCATTCTGGACTCGCTCGGCACCGTGGCCGACGGATGGCGCACCATCCCCGGCGACCTTCCCGGCTACCTCGGAGGTCCGGACTTCGCCTTCCGGTACATCGCGCCCAACCTGTCGCTCGCCCCCACGCTCCGCCTCGAAGATTTCCGGATCGCCCGCTACGAAGTGACCAACGCCGAGTTCAAGGAGTTCGTCGACGTGGGTGGGTACGCCGACGCCTCCTACTGGGAGTATCCCTTCGTCCGGAACGGTGAGGTGATTCCGTGGGCCGAAGCCATGGCGGCCATGACCGACAGCACCGGCCGCCCGGGGCCGAGCACCTGGCGATTCGGGACCTTTCCCGAGGGGCAGGACGCGTTTCCGGTCACGGGCGTGAGTTGGTACGAGAGCGCGGCCTACGCCCGGTGGGCAGACCGGGACCTCCCCACCGTCTACCATTGGTTTCGTGCCGCGAGCACCTGGATCAGCGACTGGATGATCCCGTCCAGCAACATGGGGGGCACGGGGCCCATGCCCGTCGGGGCGAGCCAGGGCATGAGCATGTTCGGGATCTACGACATGGCCGGGAACGCTCGGGAGTGGGCGTTCAACGCCACCGAAGACGGCCGCTTCATCCTAGGCGGAGGCTGGTCCGACTCCCACTA
>DATLFF010000321.1:0-8447 GCA_035524915.1 Gemmatimonadota bacterium
GGAGCCCCGGATCCGGCGTCACCCGGACGAGCGACGTCAGCATCTCGGCCGGATCGCGGATCAGGAACGCGTGGGTGAGGCGATTCATCCAGATCCCCTCCATTCCAGGGAGGAGGTGGTGCGCCATGTGCTTCTGGTAGAAGATGGCCTTGCCGCCGGGGATCGGCTCCAGCGCGAGCCGCCCGGCGACCGCCCGCCATCCCACCGGCTCGGCGGCGATCACGGCGTCCCGCCCGGGGTGGTCGCGGCCCGTCTCCTTCAGGTAGTGGGCGTAGAACGGCTCGTCGACGACCGCCGCGTCGCCGCGCGCCTCCCACGACCGCATGAGCGCGGTCGAGATGTTCCGCGGGCCGGACCACATGGCGATCCGGAGGCCGTCGGCCCCGGTCACCTGCGGGCGCCGGCGCCGAAGCGGTCGAGGCCCAGGGGTCTCAGAAGCGCGAGCCGCTGAGCGTCACGTCCGCGTCCGCCCACGCGCTCTCGAACCTCGCGTGCGCCTCTGCCGCCTCGGCGATCTTCCCCTGCGCGTCCAGCGCCTCGGCCAGGCCGAAAAGCGACCAGGCGTTGTCGGGGAACTTCGCCAGGTCCGACCGGTAGGCCGTCTCCGCCTCGGCCGGCCGGCCGGCCTCCAGGAGGGCGCGTCCCAGGGACTGCCGGACCGGGTAGTACCAGAGCGGCGGCTCGTCGTACTGCATCACGTCCTCGAGCTCCGCGGCCGCCTGGAAGTGGGCCACCGCATCCTCGGCGGACCCGCAGCGCAGCGCGATCTCGCCCTGGAGCGCGTGGTCGGCGATCGGGAGAATGGCGCGGCCGGGATCTTCCCTGCCGGTCTCCCGCTCGGCCGCCGCCGCGCGCAGCGTCTCGAGCTCTCCGGCGGCCTCCTCGCAGCGCCCTGTCGCCGCCAGCGCCGTTCCGCGGGCGTAGGCGTCCATGCCGCCCGCCACCAGGTGCGCGGGATCGGGCCGGCCGTCGGCGAGGACCTCCTCCCAGCGCCCGAACGTGACGCGAACGAGCTGGAGGTAAGCCGGCATCTGCTCGAGGAAGTAAACCTCCGGGACCATCGCCGGGTCGATCGTCTCGGTCAGCCGCCGGGCGGCGTGGAGCGCCTGCGCGCTCATGCCGGCCATCATCGCGCCGAACGCCATGAAGTGGTAGTTGTGCGGATAGTAGGCGGACGTGTAGATGCCGGTCGGCCCGCGGTCGGCGATGTAGCTCTCGTCCACGTGGACCGCGTGCACGTTGGTCTCGACCACGTCGGCGTAGCGCCCCACGCGCACGTAGATGTGACCGGGCATGTGGACGATGTGCCCGGCCCCGGGCATGAGCCCCGCCAGCCGCTCGGCGCACTCCACCGCGCGCTCGGGCTCGGCCGCCTCCACCGCGTGGATGTAGAAGTGGCACGCCCCGGGATGCTCCGGGGCCGCCGCCATCGTCGCCTCGAGCACGCCCAGGATCTCGTCCGTCCCCTCGCGCGGCTCGCCCTCCGGCGTCCAGTAGTCCCACGGCCGGAGCAGCATCATCGATTCCGCGTAGAGGACCGCCCCGTCCAGGTCGTCGGGGAATCGCGCGTGGTAATCACCCATCGCCCGCGCGTAGGCCGAGTCCAGCGCGGCCCGCTCGGCCGGCGGCGACGACGCGTACCGCACCGCCAGCGCCTCGATCAGCGCCCGCTCGGCCCCGCTCTCGTTGTCCACCCGCGCGCGCGCCTCCTCGAGCGCCCCCCAGGCGGCCTCGGCGGAGGTCGAGTCCATCGGCAGGTTGATGTTCGGCCCCCACGCCAGCGCCGCCCCCCACTTGCACATCGCGCACGAAGGATCCAGCCGCGCCGCCTCCTCGAACGACCGGATCGCCTCGTGGTGGTTGAACGCGTACGTGAACCGGAGCCCCTGATCGAAGTACACCTGCGCCTCCGGCACCGACGTCGTGATCCCCCGATGATGCTCCCCCAGCCCCTCGAAGAGCGGCACGGTGTCCGTCGCGGCCGAAACCACCGGCGCCACCGCGACCGTGGACAGCACCGACGCCGGAACGGCGGCCCCCGGCCCGCCCGTCAGAGGCACCACGGCGACAAGAAGCGCGGAAAGAAGGGAGGTCATGTTCCCTCCAAAGCTGAATGGATCGTGATTAGAGTGGCCGGATCTCCCGGCCCCGGAAAGCGTACCGCAAAAACCGCCCTTCTCAAGACAAGAGAACTTTAGCGATCGTAGACAACTGCATGTTCGAAGTCCCTTCGTAGATCTGCCCGATCTTCGCGTCCCGCCAGTACTTCTCCACCGGATAGTCCCGGGTGTACCCGTACCCCCCGAAGATCTCGATCGCCTTCCCCGTGACCCGCTCGGCCACCTGGCTGGAATACAGCTTCGCCATCGCCGCCTCCTTGAGGTACTCGAGCCCCGCGTCCTTGCGGCGGGCGGCGTCGTACACCATGAGGCGCGCGGCCTGGAGCTCGGTGGCCATCTGCGCCAGCTCGAACTGGACACCCTGGAAGGTCGCGATCGGCTTGCCGAACGCCTCCCGCTCGCCGGCGTAGGCGACCGCCGCGTCGAGCGCCCCCTGCGCGCAGCCGACCATCTGCGCCCCGATCCCGATCCGGCCCTCGTTCAGGTTCTCGATCGCCACCCTGTACCCCTTCCCCACCTCGCCGAGCAAGTTCTCCGCCGGCACCCGGCAGTCCTCCAGCAGAAGCTCGGTGGTCGAGGAGGCGCGGATCCCCAGCTTGTCCTCCTTCTTCCCCACCGAGAAGCCGGCGAAGTCCCGCTCGACGAGGAACGCGGTGATCCCCTTGTATCCGGCGTCCGGCTCCACCGTGGCGAACACGACGAAGACGCCCGCCTCGGCACCGTTCGTGATCCACAGCTTGGTCCCGTTCAGCACCCAGCCGCCGTCGGTCTCGACCGCGCGGGTCTTCAGGGCGAACGCGTCGCTTCCCGACGAGGCCTCGGACAGCGCGTACGCCCCCACCGTGTCGGCCGCCATGCGCGGCGCGTAGCGCGCCTTCTGCTCCTCGGTCCCCCAGCGGAGCAGGCAGTTGTTGAAGAGCGTGTTCTGGACGTCGACGAACACTCCGACCGAGGGGTCGACCCGGGAGAGCTCCTCCACCGCGAGACAGGCGAGGAAGAACGTGCCGCCGCTCCCGCCGAGGTCCTCGGGGATCTCGATCCCCATGAGCCCCAGCTCGAAGCACTGCGGCGCGATCGCCGGGTCCAGCTTGCCGGCCTCGTCCATCTCCCGCGACCGGGGGCGGATCACCTCCTCGGCGAACTGCCGCACGGTGTCGGCGAACAGTCGTTCCTCGTCGCTCGGTCGGGTCAGCGGATCGCTCATCGTACGGCCAGGCTCCCTCGGTAGAGGTCCTCCAGGACGGCCCCGCCCGCGAGGTGCTCGCGGACGAGCCGGGGGGCGTCGGAGGGACGGACGTATCCGTACCAGACACCCTCGGGATAGACGATCACGTTGCCGGCGTACTTGTGTCCGCCCACATGGCTGGTGGCGCGCACCCGGACGTCGTCCAGCCCGGCCGATTCCAGCTCGCGCGCCAGCGCCTCCAGGACCGGTGGACCGCACTCGCCGCAGCGGGGATCGCGTTCCTCGTGCACGCAGACGAACACCCATCGCCCGGGGAGCGGCTCGCTCGGGACCGCGCCGCTCGGCGCGCCGCCGGCCACGTGGTCGCGCTCGATGGCCGCCCAGCCGGCCGGATCGACCCCCCGATACCGGAGCGCGTCGGGGAACACGAGGAGGTCCAGTCCCGGTCCCCCGCTGGGCTCGTCGGTGGCGTTCAGCCGGGCCGGATCGCCCGCCGCGTCCCGCCGGTCGCGGACGTCCCGCGCCATCCGGCCCAGCAGACCCTCGTCCTCCTCGAGCCGGGCCGGCCACCCGCGGCGGCCGGTACAGGCGAAGAAATGGCGGTGGTACGGCGGGACGGTTCCGGCGAGCGGCCACGGGCCGCGGGAATCGGTCATAGGGGCGGCTACGTTAGGCCCGCCGTCCGGCGCACGCCACGCGAGCCGGGCGCTCCGTCGCGGGACGCCGCTTCTGGCGCCCCACCGTCAACATGGTAGAATGGGGCCCACCAAGCGCTTCAACGCCTCTTTCCACTTCGAACCGCCCCGGTCCGGTCGCCATCCCGCGCCCGGGGAGGGAAAGGACGATTCCGGAATGCGACGATTCGCGTGCGCGATCCTGCTCGCCACCGGCCTCACCCTCCACACCGGCGACCGGGTCTCGGCCCAGGTCTACGTGGAGCCCTTCGCGGGCGTCCTCATCGTGGAGGACGGCGGCCTCGAGCACCTCGGCTTCTCGATCGATCCCAGCGCCTACGTGGGCGGGGCCCTCGGCTACACCCTGCGGCCCGGCTGGGAGATCGCGGCCGCCTACGGCTGGGCCCCGGCGATCCTCACGGACGACGAGACCGGGGCCGAGGAGGATCTCTTCATCCACGCCTACTACGCGGCGGTCAACTACGTCCGCGCGCTGTCGGATCCGTGGAGCTTCGTGGCCTCGGTCGGGGCCGGCGGCATGACGATCCAGGACGACACCGTCGCCGACGACTCGAGCGACCCGATGGTCACCCTCGGCGGTGGTCTCCGGTACCGGGCCAGCGAGCGATTCTCGATCCAGGGGATCGTCCGCGACCACATCCAGCTCTGCAAGGGCCTCGAGGGCGACGAGTTCGCGGTGTCGATCTGTCCGGATGACGACTCGCCGCGACACCACGTGGAGATCTCGGGAGGCGTGCTGATCCTGTTCTGATCCGGGCCCGCCGGGGCGCGTACATTGCGCCCCCATGACCGAGGAGCAGAAAGGCACCCTCGCCGTCCTGGCCTCGGCCACCGGCTACGGCTTCCTGGCGGTGCTGCTGAAGCTCGCCCTCGAGGCCGGAGCGGCGGTGGCGCCGCTGGCGGCGTGGCGCTTCGTGCTGGCGGCCGCCATGACCTGGGGCTTCCTCGCGCTGAGCCGCCGCCCGCTCCCCCCGCGGAGCGCCTGGGGACCGCTGGCCGGACTGGGCGCGATCTACGCCGTCAACGCGCTGGCCTTCGTGGCGGCGCTCCGCTGGATCCCCGCCTCCACCGCGACCCTCGTCTTCTACGGCTACCCGGTGGTCGTGGTGGTCCTGGCGGGATTCCTTCTCGGGGAGCGGTTCACCCGCCACAAGCTTGCGGGGACCGCGCTGGCCGTGGTGGGCTGCGTGGTGACGGCGGGAGTCGGCGCGCGGAGCGGGCATCCGGCCGGGGTGCTGCTGGTCCTCCTCGCCATGACCTCGCTGTCGGTCTACATCGTCACGGGCCGCCGGCTCCTGGGGCGCCTGCCGGCGAGAGGGAGCGCCACGGTCATCGTGACGGCCACCGCGGTGGTCCTCGTGGCGGCCGCCGCGGCGACCGGCGACCTGGCGTTGGGGGGCGGAGGTCGCGCGGTGGCGCTGGTCGCCCTGATCGCCCTCGTCTCCACGGCGCTTCCGATGACTCTATTTGTAGTAGGACTCCAGAGGGTCGGGGCCGGACGGGCCGCGGTCTACTCCACGATCGAGCCGGTCGTCACGGTGGCCGCCGCGTGGATCCTGCTCGGCGAGCGGATCGCCGTATGGCAGTACGCCGGCGGAGCGCTGGTCCTGGCGGGCGTCCTGTGGCTCCGGGTGGAACGCCCGCTGCCGGAGAGCGAGGTCCCGACACCCCTGGACGCCCCCTGACGCGTGCCGTGGCACTGTCTTTGCATGAACTTCCCCATTGACAAATACTTGCGTGCGTCCATATTCGGTTGGCTCGAACCTCTCGACCGATCGGGGGCGGTCGCTACCTGTTACCGTCAGCGGACGGGAGGAGCATCATGAATTCCAGGCACGGGTTCGCCTTCCTGGTGGCCGCCGTGCTCGCACTCGCACCCGTCGAGGGGCGCGCGCAGCACGACCACTGGGAGCTCGGCATCCACGCCGGCGCGATTCGCGTCGACCTCTTCGAACAGCCGTTCTGGTCGCCCATGGTGGGCGCGCGGATCATGCGCCATTGGGACAACGGATGGGGCTTCGGCCCTTTCTTCGATTACGCGTGGGAGGACGACGCGGACGTCTACCACAACATCCCGCCCGTGGACGTCGACATGTACTTCTACGGCGGCGAGGTGAACTACACGTTCGGCTCGGGCCCCTTCCATCCGTTCCTCTCGCTGGGAGTGGGCGCGGCGACCGTGGAGCTGGGCCCCGAGGTCCTGACGGACCTTTCGGGCGCCGTGCGCGAGGGCGACCGGGCCTTCCTGCAGGAGTCCCAGACGAAGTTCCTGCTCGAGCCCGGGATCGGATTCAAAGTGTTCAACAGCGCCACCAACCCGTGGATCGGCTTCCGCGTGGACCTCGAGGACAAGATCGTCTTCGACTTCCCGCAACGGCAGCGCGGGATCGAGGAGGGGTCGCAGGAGACCTCGAGCCACAAGGTCAACTTCGGTCGGGAGACCAACAACTGGGCGCTCAGCGCCGGGCTCTCGTTCCTCTTCGGCGGAGCGCCCGCGATCACGCCGCCGCCGCCGTTCGTGGTGCCGCCGCCGGTCGTTTTCGAGGAGCCCGAGCCCGCGATCATCTGCATCGACGACTACTGGTGGTACACGTCGGACGCCTCGATCACGGTGAACGGTCGCCAGTGGATCAAGTTCGGAGCCGCCCGGGCGATCCCGCGGGACAACCTCATCCGGATCGGTGAGGTCGACGGCGTGCCGGTCTACATCCTGCACGACGCCCAGGTGCCGTACCAGGAGATCTTCCTTCCTCTCTGCGTCCCGGAGGGGTTCTACCAGCCCTACGTGCCGGAGGTGGAGGTCCGCGGCACCACCGGCTGATCTCCGATTCGTCTCCGCAGTCCGCTGAAGTGGGGTCCCGGCCATCGGCCGGGACCCCTTTTTCACGCCCCCGGAAACCACCAATAGTGTAACGCGCCTGACAGACGCCCCGCCGGACGGGAATGATACTTGTGCCGGATCGTGATTCACCACGATCCTGGTGGACGCAGATTTTTTTCTCGATTTAAAGAATCCCGAACCGAGGGTGGTGGAAAGTGAAATACTTGACGAGTTCGCTCTTCGGCCTTGCGCTGCTGGCGCTGTCCGCGCCGGCCGCGATGGCCCAGAGCGACAACTGGGAGTTCAACGTGCATGCCGGGATCTACCAGCCGGATCTGGGGCTGGACGTCTCGGAGGTCGGCCTCGACGACGAGTTCGACGACACCGACACCGATCCGGTGTTTGGCGTTCGGCTGATCAAGCACTGGGCCAGCGGCCTCGACCTCGGCTTCAACTTCGACTGGGTGCTGCTCGACGAGTTCACCCTGCCCGTGGGGTCCGCGAACGAGGACGTGAACGTCAACCTGTTCTACTACAGCGCCGACCTGGGCTACACGTTCCCCTCGGGGAGCCCGATCAAGTTCGGGGTCTCGGCCGGTGTCGGCGCGGCCACGGTGAACTGGGACGACCTGCCCGACGAGTTCGGCGAGCCGAACGAGACCAACTTCATGGTCCCGATCGGCGTGAACCTCAAGTGGCAGAACGACCCGTACGATCCCTCGTGGGGGATCCGCGTGGACGCGCGTGACAACATCATCTGGGCCGACGAGTTCAGCGAGGACAACGAGGTCGAGAAGAAGCCCCAGAACACGTGGGAGCTGACCGCCGGCCTCTCGTTCTTCTTCGGCGGCGGCCCGCGCGAGCCCGCGTACGTGCCCCCGGCCGACTCCGACGGCGACGGCGTGCCCGACGACCGCGACCGCTGCCCGAACACGCCCGCCGGCACCCGCGTGGAGTCGTTCGGCTGCCCCGTCCCGGGCGACTCCGACGGTGACGGCGTGCCCGACGACCGGGACCGTTGCCCGAACACTCCGGCCGGCACCCGGGTGGACTCCGACGGCTGCCCGGTCGCGGTGGAAGAGCCCGCGGCATGCATCGACGGGCGGGACTGGTTCCGCTCGGACGCGTCGATCTTCGTCGACGGCCGCAGCTACGTGAAGTTCGGCGCTCCGCGGACGATCGGGGCGAGTGAGCTGGAGCAGGTGGCCGAGTACGACGGCGTGCCGGTCTACACGCGCACGAACGCGCCGCGGCCGTACACCGAGATCCTGCTGCCGTTCTGCTCGCCGGCCAACACGTACCAGGTGTACCAGCCGGAGCAGGCAATCCGCGGCACGACGGGCTAGAGGAAGGGACTGGGAGGAAGCCGTGGACGGAAGGGCCCCCGCTTTCGAGCGGGGGCCCTTCGCATGTGGGGTACCTACACTAGGGTGCGGGACGGGCCGGTCGGTCGTCGTCCGGCTGCGAGACCCGCCCTGAGGGCCGGGCGGGCCGGGCGTCGTCCGGTCGGGCGCCGCGGACGGGATCGGCGCCGCGGATGCGCCCCCCGGACCGGGGCTCCGGCCGCGGCTCGGGCGGCCGATGGGGCGGGTCGGGTCGGGTCTCCGGCTGCCGGCCGTGCGGAT
>DATLFF010000322.1:0-2279 GCA_035524915.1 Gemmatimonadota bacterium
ATCCGGATCTCGGCGAGCGCGGCACCGATCGCCCGCGCGGCGCCCGGCCCCTCGACGCCGGGCCCGAAGAGAGCGCGCACCTCGGGCTCGAGCCGCTCGACCACCTCGGCGGCCAGGACGGCGGCGGCCGCCCGCCCGATCCGGGGCCGGGCGTCGGGGACCGCCGCCGAGGCCGTTGCCACCAGGTCGCGGAGGGTGAGGACGCCGTCGGTCCAGAGCGCGCTCGAACGGAGTCCGGCGGGCGGCGCCGCGCCGGAGAGCGCCCCGTCGGCCCACCGGGCCGCGGCCACGCGGGAGGGGACGACGATCAGCACCGGACCGCCTCGGCGAGCGCGGCGGCGATCCGCCGCTGGGCCGCCGGGAGCGCGCGGCCGTCCAGCCGGTCGATCGCCACCCACTCGGCGGCCGTCCAGTCCGCGCGGACGGTCGGCTCGGCCTCGTGGCCCGGACGAAAGAGGTACGCGTGGTAGACGTGCCGGCGGTGCGAGAAGAGGTGGTCGACCCGGTCGATCCGCCGCGCGGGGCGATCGCCGAAGGCGTCTCCCACGAGCCGCTCCGCCAGCGCCCGCGCGGCGCGCGCCGGAGAGCGCCCCGCCTCCGCGCCCGGGAACTCCCACATTCCCCCCAGGAGGCCGTCCTCCCGGCGCCGGGCGAGGAGCGCGCGGCCCGCCGGCGAGACGACCACCGCCGTGCCGATCCGGAACGTGGGGACCGCCGGCCGGCGCCGCGGAGGGGGCCTCGACTCCACCGTCCCGCGCGCCCGCGACCGGCAGAGCGACTCGAGCGGACACTCGCCGCAGCGCGGGGAGCGGGGAACGCAGACGGTCGCGCCCAGCTCCATCAGCGCCTGGTTGAAGTCGCCGGGACGGTCCTCCGGCACCAGCTCCGCCGCCCGCTCCCGGAGCTCCCGGTCGGTCGGCGAATCCAGATCGAAGAGCCGCGCCAGCACCCGCCGGGCGTTTCCGTCCACCGCCGGCTCGGCCCGCCCGAAGGCGATCGACGCGACCGCCCCCGCGACGTAGGGGCCCACGCCGGGGAGGGCCCGGAGCCCCTCGGCCGTGCTCGGGATCTCCCCGTCCAGCGCGTCCCTCACCACGCGCGCCGCGTCGTGGAGGTTCCGCGCCCGGGAGTAGTAGCCGAGCCCGGCCCACGCCTCCAGCACGGCGTCGCGCTCGGCCGCGGCCAGCGCCGGCAGGTCGGGGAAGCGGGCGAGCCACCGCACGTAGTAGGGGATGACGGTCTCGACGCGCGTCTGCTGGAGCATCACCTCGGAGACCCACACGCGGTACGGGTCCCGATCGACGCGCCACGGCAGGACGCGCTTCTCGCGGTCGAAGAACTCGAGCAGACGCCGGCGGATCGCTGCGACCCGGTCGGCTTTGTCGGGAGGGAGCACGGGCCGAAGATCGGGCAAGGGAGAGGTCAGTTCAAGTCGGACGGGCGGGCCGGTCCGGCCGCTTCGAGTTGCCGGGGATGAGCCCCCGGTTACCTTCCGCCCCGATGCAGGTCCCCCATCACATCTTCCGCGAGTACGACATCCGCGGCCTGGTCGGCGACGAGATCACGCCCGACCTGACGCGCGCGCTGGGCCGCGCCTTCGCCACGTTCGTGGGCCGCGAGCGCGGCCTCGACGCGCCGGTGGTCGCGGTCGGGCGAGACGTCCGGCCCTCCTCCGACGCGCTCGCCGACGCCCTGGTCGAGGGGCTCGCCGCCGCCGGCGCGCGGGTGAAGGACATCGGCGTCGTGACCACGCCCGTCCTCTACTACGCATGCCACCGGCTCGAGACCGACTGCGGCATCATGCTGACCGCGAGCCACAACCCGTCGGAGTACAACGGCTTCAAGCTCAACTGGCGCGAGCTCCCGCTGTCGGGGGAGGAGATCCAGCGGGTCAAGGAGCTGATCGTCTCCGACGACTTCGCCGCGGGCGCGGGCGCGGTCGAGCGCGCACCCGTCACCGACGACTACATGGACGCGGTCGCCGAGCGGGTCGATCTCGCCCGGCCCGTCCGCCTGGTGCTGGATCCCGCCAACGCCACCGGCGGGCTCTTCGCCCCGGAACTTCTCCAGCGTGTCGGCGCCGAGGTCGACTGCCTCCACTGCGAGGTGGATGGCACGTTCCCGAACCACCACCCCGACCCCACGGTGGAGGAGAACGTGGTCGACCTCAAGGCCCGCGTGGTGGAGACCGGCGCCGAGGTCGGGATCGGTCTCGACGGCGACTGCGACCGGATCGCCGCGGTCGACGAGACGGGGCGGCTCGTGCGGGGCGACCAGCT
>DATLFF010000323.1:0-2606 GCA_035524915.1 Gemmatimonadota bacterium
GCGGCTGGTCCTCACGCCCGGCACGGTGGTCGCCGCCCGGCCGCCGGCCAGCGTCGCGGGCGGCAACGTGGAGACATCCCAGCGGATCACCGACGCGCTGCTCCGGGCGCTGGCGGAGGCGGTTCCGGAGGTCGCGGCCGCCCAGTCGCAGGGGACGATGAACAACCTGACCGTGGGCGGCATCGATCCGCGCACGGGCGAGCCGTTCGCGTATTACGAGACGATGGGCGGCGGGATGGGCGGCTGCGCGGACGGCCCCGGCCTCTCGGGCGTGCACGTGCACATGAGCAACTCGCTCAACACGCCGATCGAAGCGCTCGAGCACGCCTATCCCGTCCGGGTGCTCGAGTACTCGATCCGCCGGGGGAGCGGCGGACCCGGAGCGCATCCGGGAGGCGAGGGGCTGCGGCGCGACGTGCGGCTGCTGGTGGATACGCACGTGAGCCTGCTCTCCGAGCGGCGGCGGATCGCCCCCGGGGGCTTTGCCGGGGGCGGCGACGGCGCCACCGGCCGGAACGTGCTCATCTGCGACGGGGAGGAATCCGACCTTCCCTCCAAGGCGACCTTCCTGCTTCGCGCGGGCGACGTGCTGAGCCTCCGGAGCCCGGGCGGCGGCGGGTGGGGGTCGCCGGAGTAAACGGCGCGGCCCCCCGCGTCATCCCAGGGTCGTGAGCGCCACGGCCGAGGACGAGGGGCTGGCCGCCCGCGCGGCGGCCGGGGACGAGCGCGCGTTCGGCGAGCTCACGCGGCGGCTCCTCCCGCGCCTTCGCCGCTGGGCCCTCGCGAGGACGGGCGATCCGGACGAGATGGACGAGGTCGTCCAGGAGACCCTGATCCGGATGCATCGGGCCCTGGCGGGGTTCTCGGGCGAGGCCCGACTCACCACGTGGGTCTACCGGATCCTGGCGAACGTCGCCAGTGAGCGGCGGCGCGCGGCGGGGCGCCGGCCGTCACTCTCGCTGGACGGGGGCGGGGAGCCCGTGGATCCCGCCGCGACGACGGAAGACCCGGTGACGTCGCTGCACGCGCGTCGCATGGCGGCGGTGGTCCGGGACTATTTCGAGACCCTCCCGCCCGGGCAGCGGGAGGTGCTGGAGCTGGTGGACCACCAGGGGATGCGCCCCGTGGAGGTGGCGGAGGCGCTGGAGATGAACCCGGTGACCGTGCGGGCGCACCTGTTCAGGGCGAGGAAGGCGCTGCGGCGCAGGATCCTGGAGCGATACCCGGAGCTGATGGAGGGATACGGACGATGACATGCGCGGACGCGCTGGAGCGGCTGCTGGTGGCTGATCCCGCCGCCCTGCGAGGGGACGCGGGCGCGGACCTGGAGCTCGCCGCGCACCTCGAGGGGTGCGGCCGGTGCCGGACGGTGGCCGGGACGCTGGCGGCGGAGCTGACGGCGCTGGACCGGGAAGTCGAGGCGCTCGCGGGCCGTGCCATCAGGAGCGCGTCGGGCTCGCGGTCGACGGAGTCCCGGCGGCCGGGTTGGTGGCGGCGCGGCCGGTGGGCGTGGCTGCCGCTGGCCACCGCGGCGGTACTGGCGACGATTCTCGTCCTCCCGCGCGGCGAGCGTGCGGGTGCCGGGGCGAGGGTGGGGGCCCTGCCGACCCCCCGGGAGACGCCCCTGGCGGTGTCGCTGCCGGAGGACAGGGGCGGCGTGGTGATGAGCACGGGGAACCCGCGAATCACAGTGGTCTGGCTCTACGAGAGGAGCGAGCAATGAGGCGTATTCTTGTGACGGTGACGGGCGCGGCGCTGGCCGTCCTCGCGGCGTGCGACGGACCGGCTCTGGATACCCGGACCTACCAGTTGCGGTATCTCCCGCCGCGGGAGGCGTTGAGCATGGTGGAGCCGTACGTCTTCAGAGACCGCGATGACCGGGCCGGGACCCTCTCGATCGCGGGGGCGGCCCTGACGGTCCGCGAGACGCCGGACAACCTTGCGAAGATCGAGCGCATGCTGGAGCAGTTCGACCGGCCGCAACCTTTGGTGATGCTCCACTTCCAGATCATCCGCGCGAACGGCGGCGGGGACGGGGATCCGGCGATCGCCGAGGTGGAACGGGAGCTCCGGCGCCTTTTCCGGTTCTCCGGCTACGAGCTGCTGGCGGAAACGCGGGTGGGCACGATGCAGGGCTCGGGAGTTCGGCAGATCGCCCGCGGGGGGGGCGAGGCCTTCTTCATCGAAGGTGGAGTGCAGGAGGTCCGGGTGAGACCGGATGGAACGACCCTGACGCTGGAGCTCGGGCTCTCCACCGAATCGGTGCCGAACGCACTGCGTACGCAGGTCACTATCCCGACCGGCCATGCCGTCGTCCTGGGGACGGCGGAGACGGAATCGTCGGGAGCCCTCATCGTCGTCGTCCGGGCCGAGCTGGCCGGCGGCGCACCCGCGGCCGCCGACACAGCTACCCCCGGCTGAGGATCTCCTCGAACAGCGCGATCGCGCGCGGGTCATCGAACTCCGCGAGCCAGAACAGCGCGCGGCTACGGACGCGGGCATCCGGGACCGTTCGGACCACGTCGATCAGCAGCTCCACCGCCTGGTCCCGCGGTAGCTGGGAGAGGCCGAAGACGGCGGCGTCACGGATCTCGTCGTCCTCGGTC
>DATLFF010000324.1:0-4949 GCA_035524915.1 Gemmatimonadota bacterium
CCCTCAGCCCGGCCACCGCGAGCCGGGCGCCGTAGGCGGCCGACCAGGCCCGCCGCGCCGGCAGCGTGTCGCCGGTCACGCCGACGATCGTCGAGGTCAACCCCGGGGAGCGCCGCATGGCGCGGACGACGCGCTGGAGGACGTGCGGGCGGTACAAAATGATTTGTATGGCCCCGCTCACCCGCCGTTTGGGCTCGATCTCCTCGTGGCGGGCGGTGTCGTAGAGGGCGAGGGCGGCCCGGTCGGTTCGCCCCCGCTCGAGGGCGGCGTTCGCGACGCGAGTGGCCAGGACGGCGCTCCGCAGCGCCAGGTAGATCCCCTGACCGGTGAAGGGGTCGAGGAACAGCGCGGCGTCGCCCACCAGGAGCGCGCCGTCCGCCGAGGCGCGCGGACAGACCAGTGGGGTGACGTCGCTCGTCACGACCGGCCCCGCGCGCTCGCCGCCGGCGAGCCGCTCGGCCACCGCCGGGTGGGCGGCGAGGAGCCCGTCGTAGACCGCTTCGGGGTCGCGCGAGCGGCGGAGGGTGGCATCCGGCACCACGCCATTGGCGTTCCACGCCGTGCCCTCCTGCGGGGCCACGGCGAGGTAGGCGTCGCCCGCCACGTGGAGCTCGCAGGCGGCGCCGTCCGCCGCCGGCCGGCCGCGCCAGCGGGCCAGGACGTCGAAGCGGCGGGCGCGCGAGCGGCGCTGTAGACCGAGCGCGCGGGCGACCGGGCAGTTGCGCCCTCCCGCGCCGACCACGAGCCGGGCCCGGTCCTCGACCGGCGCGCCGTCCTCATCGCGGCCCCGCACGCCGGCCACCCGGCCGCGCTCCTCCAGCACGCCGTCCACCCGGACCCCCTCGCGGACGTCGGCCCCGGCCGCCCGGGCGGCGTCCAGCAGGATCGCGTCCAGGCGGTGACGGGACAGCGACCAGCACCAGCCGGGACCGGCGGGGCCGTCCTCGAAGTCCAGGTCGACGGAGCCGCCGGGCGCGACGATCCGCACCCTCGGCAGCCGGCGGGCGCCGGCGGCCTCGATCCGCTCGCGGACCCCCAGGTCCTCGAGGATCGGCACCGCGGCGGGGCTCATGAACTCCCCGCACGGCTTCTCGCGCGGGAAGCGGGCCCGGTCGTAGAGGCGGACCGCGTGGCCGGCCCGGGCGAGCAGCGTCGCGGTGGCCGCGCCGGCGGGACCGCCGCCCACCACTACCACCTCCGGGATCATCGCGGATCCACGCGCGCGCCGATCAGCGCCATGCGGTACGGGAACGCGCGCTCCACCTGCCACCGCCAGCCGGCGGCCCCGCTGGCGTGGGCGATGTCGAGGAGCTCCGCGGGACGGAACGCTTTCAGCACCGAGAGAGGTCCGTCGTGACGCACCAGGCGGTTCTCCACCAGGAGTCGCGTCGCCGCCCAGGTCGAGCCGGCGGCCAGCCACGAGCGGACGAGGTCGTTGACCACGACGAGTCCGCGGCTCGCCCGGCACATCTCCGCCAGCAGGTCGCGCGCGTCGAGGGTCGAGAGATGATGGAAGAAGCAGCTCGCATGAACGCAGTCCACGGTGCGGTCGGCTACAGGGAGCGAAAGGGCGTCCGCGCGGACCCGCGCGGTAGCGGCGCCGCGCTCCCGGGCGGCGGCGAGCGCGGCGGGATTCAGGTCCAGCAGGATCGGGCGCGCGATCCGCCCGCGCGCGGCCGCCCACTCCGCCACTCGGGCGGCGAAACCGCCGTCGCCGCCCGCCAGGTCGAGGAACGTGAACGGACCGTCGGCGCCGATCGTCCCCGCCGCGAGCGCCTCGTCGAGCGCGTCGAGGGTGAGCCGGTGGCCGGCCTGCCAGCGATTGACGCGGTCGAGAAGGCGGTAGGCGTCGGCGTCCTCGGCCGGCGTTCCGACCCCCTCGTCCATCCACTCCACCGCCTCCGGGCCGCGGCGGACCGGGACGAGGAGCGGGCTCACGAGTCGGGCTCGGTGGGGGCCCGGGAGAGGAAGATCTCCTTGGGCTTCCCCAGCCAGGTCTCACCGCGCGTGGCGGCCAGGGCGAAGATCGCGCGCCACGCATCGAAGAACTCCTCGGGCACGTCGATCCGCTCGCGGGGGCGCACCGTCCAGGTCGCCGCATCGCAGCGCGGAGGCGCGCACACGGACTGGATCTGGATGTCGATCGGGGAATCCCGCGTGGCCGGGGCCCGGTACTCCACCACCACTTCGACCCGCGCGGCTTCGTCGATCGTCCGGAACAGCAGGAAGTCCGGCGATACGTCCAGATCCACGTCCATGAGCATCACCACGTGCTTGATCGAATCGCCCTGGGCCACGCTGAACCAGACGTAGCGCTGCCCCTGGGGATCGGAGCCGTACGCGACCGACTCGGGCTCGCCGCCGAACTCGCCGTGAAGGTAGACCCCCGTGATCTCGTCGCCGCGGAACGCCTCCAGGCCCACCGACTCCCCGGGGGTGGAGAGGATGGAGTCGGCGGCGGCGGCCGCGAAGCCCAGCCGGCTCTCCTGACCGGAGAGGGGAGCAGCTCCCACGAGCGCTACCGCCAGCGCGACCGCAGCGGCCTTCACGGCGTCCCCACACTGCCGGCGACCGGCGTCGCGAGGCCGGCCGAGGCACGGGGGCGCCACCCCAGCGCGCGGACGAACAGGGCCCCGGCCGCCAGCGGCACGATCGCCAGGCCGTACAACAGCGCCGGGATCCCGGCGCGGGCGACGACGGGTCCGGCCACCAGGCCCCCGAGGGCGATGCCGAGGTCGAACGCGGCGAGGAAGAAGCTGAAGACCATGCCGCGAGTCCGGTCCGTGGCGACGTTGGCCACCAGGCCGTAGACGGCCGGCTGGTAGATCCCGAAGCCGGCGCCGAAGAAGAGCGCGGCGATCAGCATCGACGGGAGATCGTCGACCCGGGGCAGCAACGCCATACCCACCGCGTACAGGGCGAGCCCGCCCCAGACCATCGGACCGTCCCCGACGCCGCGGGACAGCCGGCCGGCGAAGATCCGCACCAGCAGCGAGGCCACGCTGTAGGCGAGGAAGAAGAACCCCAGGTTGAACGCGAGCCGCTCCTCCAGCAGGATCGGGAGGAACGTGAAGGTCCCGCCGTGGGCGAGCGTCACGAGGAGCAGGGTGAGCGTCGGTACGATCACCTCTCGCCGCAGGATGGCGGCCCGGTAATTCATCGGGCCGGGTTCGTCCTCGTCGCGCGGACAAGGAGTGAGCAGGGCGCCGAGGAACGCCGAGAGGGCGGCGGCGCCGCCGACCGCGAGGAACAGCGCCCGATAGCCGGCCCGCTCGGCGAGGGCGATGCCGATCGGGGGGCCTACCGCGAACGCGAGGATGCTCGAGGTCGAGATCCAGCCGAGGAATTCGGTCCGGCGCTCGGGGGGCGCCAGGTCCGCGGCCATGGTGGTCGTGGCGGTGGTGAACGCCGAGAGCCCGGCCCCGTGGACGATCCGGATCAGGACGAGGGCGACCACGGTGGAGAAGGCGAGGTACAGGGGAGCTACCGCCACCACCAGCAGGCTCCCGACGACGATCAGGAAGCGGTGTCCGCGCGTGTCGATCGCGCGTCCCACCACCGGACGCGCCGCGAGCACGCCGAGCGAGAACACCCCCATCACGAGCCCCACCTCGACTGGGCTCCCGCCCAGGTCCCGGACGTAGAGCGGCAGCGTGGGAAGCAGCATGCTGAGCGAGAAGAAAAACGACCCCAGCGCCCCGAACAGGAGCGTCATCTCGCGGCGCCGCGAGGCCACGCGCTAGCCGTCCTTCTTCCGCGCGATCGCCTTCGGCTGGAGGAAAAGGAGCAGGTAGTCGCGTCCGCCGGCTTTGGAGTCGGTCCCCGACAAATTGAACCCGCCGAACGGATGGACCCCCACGAGCGCCCCGGTGCACTTGCGATTGATGTAGAGGTTGCCCACGTGGAACTCGCGTTCGGCCCGCTCGATCTTCTCGGGATCGCGGGTATAGACGGCCCCGGTCAGGCCGTAGTCGGTGTCGTTGGCGATCCGGAGCGCGTCGTCGTAGTCGTCCGCCTTGATCACGGCCAGTACGGGACCGAAGATCTCCTCCTGCGCGATCCGCGCGCCCGGCGCCACGCCGGCGAAGATGGTGGGCTGGACGTAGAAGCCCCTCGAGGCGTCGGCCCGTCCCCCCAGGGCGAGCAGTCCTTCGCTCTTCCCGATCTCGATGTACTCCTTCACCTTGTCGAACTGGGACCGGCTCACGACGGGGCCCATCCAGGCGCCCTCGGCCGGGACACCGGGGACGATCTCGCCGGCGCGCCTCACCAGCCGCTGCAGGAACTCGTCGTAGACCGCCTGGTCCACGATGGCCCGCGAGCAGGCCGAGCACTTCTGCCCCTGGTAGCCGAAGGCGGCCAGGGCCACGCCCTCCACCGCGGCCTCGATGTCCGCGTCGGCGTCAACGACGATCGCGTCCTTGCCGCCCATCTCGGCGATCACGCGCTTGATCCACTTCTGGCCGCGCCGCAGTACGGCGGCTCGCTCCACGATGTCGAGTCCGACCTCCTTGGAGCCGGTGAAGGAGACGAACCGGGCAAGGGGGTGCTCGACCATGCGCCGGCCGAGCACGCTCCCCGGACCGGTCACGAAGTTCAGCACCCCCTGCGGCAGGCCCGCCTCCTCCATCACCTCGACCAGCATCCACGCGATCGTCATCGATTCGCTGGAAGGCTTCAGCACCACCGTGTTGCCGGCCACGATCGCCGACACCGTCATGCCGGTCGCGATCGCCAGGGGAAAGTTCCACGGCGGAATGACCGCTCCCACGCCCAGCGGCAGGTACTCGACCCGGTTGTCCTCGGACGGGTACTCCGCCAGCGGATAGGGGTCGTAGGCGTAGTGGAGCATGAGTCGGGCGTAGTAGTCACAGAAGTCGATCGCCTCTGCCACGTCGGCGTCGGCCTCGGCCCACGACTTGCCGACCTCGAACACCATCCAGGCTGCC
>DATLFF010000325.1:0-2056 GCA_035524915.1 Gemmatimonadota bacterium
AGCGGGCGGCCGGCTCCTCGCGCTCCTCCGCGACGCCACCCGCGCCCGGCGCCCCTGCCGGCTCGAGTACCTGAAGCCCGACTCGGCCGAGCCCGAGTCCCGCGCGGTCCACCCCTACGTGATGGTGTACGCCTCCGGCCACTGGTACGTGCTGGGGGCGGACCCGGAGATCGGCGAGGATCGCGCCTTCCGGCTGGACCGGATCCTCGAGGCGACCGTGGGCGAGGGCGGCTACGAAGTCCCGCCCGACTTCGACGCCGGCGAGTGGATCGAGGAGGGCGGGCTCTTCCTGGCCGACACCGCGCTCGAGGCGCGCGTCCGCTACTCGGCCCGCGTGGCGCCCTGGATCCGCGAGGCAAGCCGGGCCGGCGAGATCGAACGCGAGGAGGGGCCGGAGGGTACTCTGGTGGTGCGGCACCGCGTAGCCGACCCGGGCTGGCTGGTCCGGCACGTCCTGGCCTACGGGGCCGAGGCGGAGCTCCTCGAGCCGGCGGAGATGCGGGATCTGGTCGCGCGGCGGAGCGAAGCGCTGGGCGGGGCCTGAGGGCGATCCGCGGGGCCATCGGCCCCGCCGAAAGGAGGGGCACATGAAGCGAGGTTCCGGCGCCACCGAATCCGTCTGGATGGACACGGCCGCGATGCGGGCCGGCCCGCCGCTCGAGGAGGACGTCGCGGCGGACGTGTGCGTGGTCGGAGCCGGCATCGCCGGGATCACCACCGCGTACCTGCTGGCCCGCGAGGGCCGGACGGTCGTCGTCCTGGACGACGGCCCCGTCGGCGGCGGCGAGACGTCGCGCACCACCGCGCACCTCTCCTCGGTGCTCGACGACCGCTACTTCGAGCTCGAGCGCCTGCACGGCGCCGAGGGCGCGCGGCGGGCGGCGGAGAGCCACGCGGCGGCGATCGACCGGATCGAGCGGATCGTCGCGGACGAGGGGATCGAGTGCGGCTTCGAGCGGCTGGACGGCTACCTGTTCGTCCCGCCGGGCGAATCCACCGACCTGCTCGACCGGGAACGGGCCGCGGCCGCGCGCGCCGGCCTGACGGACGTCGAGCGGGTTCCGCGGGCGCCCCTGCCCGGCTTCGACACCGGGCCCTGCCTGCGATTCCCCCGGCAGGCGCAGTTCCACCCGCTGGCGTACCTGAGTGCCCTGGCGCGAGCGCTGGAGGACTCGGGCGGGCGGATCTTCCAGGCCCACGCGGCGGCGTTCGAGGACGGCGACCCCGCGCGGGTCGAGACCGCCGACGGCCGCGCGGTCACCGCCGGCGCGATCGTGGTGGCCACCAACTCGCCGGTCGTCGACCGGGTCGCCATCCACACCAAGCAGGCCGCCTACCGGAGCTACGCGATCGGTGCGGTCGTCTCCCGCGGGTCGGTGCCGAAGGCGCTCTACTGGGACACGGCGGATCCCTACCACTACGTCCGGCTCCACGAGCGGCCCGACCACGACGTCCTGATCGTGGGCGGCGAGGACCACAAGACCGGCCAGGCGGACGACGTGGACGACCCGGACGGCGCGTTCGAGCGCCTGGAAGCCTGGACCCGCGAGCGCTTCCCCGACGCGGGCGAGGTCGCCTACCGCTGGTCCGGCCAGGTCCTGGAGCCGAACGACGGCCTCGCCTTCATCGGCCGGAATCCCGGCGACGACCACGTCTACGTGATCACCGGCGACTCCGGCCAGGGGATGACGCACGGCACCCTCGGGGGGATCCTCCTCACGGATCTCGTCCTCGGCCGGGAGAACCCGTGGGCGGAGCTCTACGACCCGGGCCGGATCTCCCTCCGCGCGGCGGGCGAGTTCGCCCGCGAGAACCTGAACGTGGCGGCCCAGTACGCCGACCTCGTGACGGGCGGCGACGTCGGCGGCGTCGACGAGATCGCGCCGGGAACGGGGGCGATCGTCCGCGAGGGCCTCAAGAAGCTGGCGGTCTACCGGGATCCCGACGGGGAGCTCCACCGGCGCTCCGCCGTCTGCCCGCACCTGGGCTGCGTGGTGGAGTGGAACCCGGTGGAGACGACCTGGGACTGCCCGTGCCACGGGTCCCGCTTCGATCC
>DATLFF010000326.1:0-5121 GCA_035524915.1 Gemmatimonadota bacterium
GGGCCGGGACGGTGGTCCCGCCGAACCCCTTCGCGCGCAGGAACAGCGGGTGGAAGCCACCCGGGAGTGCGACCCAGCGGTGCTCGATCCCCGCCAGCTCCAGCATCCGCCGGGCGGCGAGCGAGGGGTGGGAGAACGAGAGGCCGTAGAGGACGTTCATCCGGCCGGGTTTCCCGCCACGGCGTCCGCGCCCTCGTCGCCCCGAGCGACGTCCACCGCCCGCTGGAGGGAACGGGTCGAGTCGATCAGCTCCTCCACCCACTCCCGGCTGTAGCTGGAAACGGTCAGCCGGTCCAGAACCTGCGCCTGGACGGCGCTCCAGTCCGGCGCGTCGGGGGCCAGCCGCCACAGCCGGTCCGGGCGGTCGGCGTATCCCGGCGAGAGCGCAGCCGCCAGGACCGAATCGGCGACCAGCGGTCCCCCCGGCATCGACTCGGGGCGCGGCAGGATCAGGCCGGGTCCGATCACCACGGTGTGCTCACGACTTGGGTTCCGCTCCCGCCGCGTTCACCACAGGGAGTTGGAGATCCGGGCCGCCGGCACGCCGGTCACCTGACACTTACCGAGCCACTCGCCGAGCGCCGGGAAGTCGTCCCAGCTCGACACGGCCCGCTCGAAATGGTCGGACACACCCGCCTCGGTCTCGTAGACCTCGCTCAGGATGAAGCAGGTGTTGCCGGTGGGCTCGGAGCCGGGATCGAACGGGTTGGATAGCTCCGGCGCCTTGGACACGTCGTAGCTCAGGAGCGCCTTCTCCCCGTCCCGCTGGTGCGTCGCCTCCATCCAGGGGCCGTGGCTGGCGAAGATGCGGTCGCCCTCCGCCACCTGGTCCGGAGGCGCCACGATCACGTAGGTCAGCTGGATCTTGCCGCGGTGCGCCATGTTCCGTGCCCTTCGTCTCGAGGATTTCCCAGTGGTTCCCGCCGTCCTTTGTACCATCTGCGGAGTGGCGGGTCAAGCGATCCGAGCCTGGCGATGGTCGAGGCGCGGCTGGAGGAGCGTGAGGCCGAGGTGCGGCAGCAGGGATGATCCCCCGAAGGGGGTGCGTTCAGCCCTCGGCGGGTCCCGCTCGGGATCGAGCCGCTCGATCTCCCGGAGGAAGTCGAATCGGGCCAATGGGCGTTCCCCGCCAGCCCCCGTTTCACGATTCCCCCCGCCGCCCGAGCGCGTTCGCCGCGTCGTTCATCCGCTCCTCGAGCTCCCGCAGTCGCCGGTCGACGTCCGCCACCGCGCCATCGGCGGGGGCCGGGCCCGGCGTGGCCGTCCCGCCGCGCACGAACCGGACGTAGCCGAGCACGAGCGTGATGGCCAGCGCGATCGTCATGACGATGAATCGGGGGATGGCCGTCCCCGTGGCCACGATCCACCCCACGCCGTAGAGCATAGTGAAGACGCCCCCCAGCAGCAGGCCGTTGCTGATGACCGGGAGCCGATCCGCCCGGACCAGGGACACGGCCATCGCCAGGGTGGCGAAGACGATCAGGATGATGCTGGTGCTTCGCCCCCAGTCCTCCCGCGCGGCCGTGGCGGCGTCGTGGAGCGCGTTCTGCCGGTCGGTCATCTCCTGCAGCCGCTGCCGGTCCGCGGGCGTCAGCTCGTCGGGCGGCTTCGAGTTCCGGATCGCCTGCTCGTCCCGGCTCAGGTCCCGCACCCGGGCGTCCAGCTCTTCCGGCGGCGGATGGAAGGTGTAGGCACCCACGCCCACGAAGGCCGTCACCATCAGGCCCAGGAAGATCGAGAAGATCGTTCTCAGTCCGTCGCTTCGTCCCATCGGAAGGCCTCCACTGGATGGTGCGTTTCAGGCCGGGAGCGCTCGCGCCCGCCCTTCCCGCCAGCGGCCGGCCACGCAGGTGGCGGCCACGGCGTCCCGGCCGGCGCCGAACACCCAGGCCGCGAGCAGCGGGTGCTCGTCCGCGCTCTCGTCCTCGACCGCGCCCGCCAGGGCCGGGTGCGCCAGGTCCAGCGCCACCAGGTCCGCCCAGCGCCCGGGCTCGATCCGGCCGGCCTCGACCCCGATCGCGTCGGCGCCGCCCGCCGTGGCGATCAGCAGCAGCCGGCGCGCGGCACTGCCGCTTCCGTCCACCACCACGCCGCGCCGTCCCGTGGTGAGCCGCTGGCCGTACTCCAGCCAGCGCATCTCCTCCGTCAGGTCGATCCGCTGGTTCGAGTCCGTGCCGAGGGAGAGCCGGCCGGGCGCGGCGACCGCGGGATCGAGCTTCGCGATCCCGTCCCCGAGATCCCCTTCGGTGAGCGGGCACGCGCAGACGCTCCCGCCGGCCCGGATCCACGCCTCCACGTCCTCGGCCGACGACTGCGTGAGATGAATCCCCACCGCGTTCCCGGCGTCGCCTGCGAAGGCGTCGAGGAGGAGCCGGATCGGCGGGGCGCCGTACGTGGCCCAGCACTCCTCCACCTCGCGGCGCTGCTCCTCGAGGTGGAGGTGGAACACGAGGCCGCGGCCGGCGGCCTCCTCGCGGAGCGCGGCGATCTCGTCGGGCTCGGCGGCGCGGACGCTGTGGGCCGCGGCCCCGACCGACTGGGTCCGCGGATCGAGCCGCCCGGCCAGCTCGTCCACGCCCTCCCAGTAGGCCTCCGGGGACGGGGTCTCGAACCGCGCCTGGGCCCCCTCGAGCGGCCGGCCGAACCCGCCGGTCCGATAGTAGGCCGGCAGGAGCGCGATCCGGATCCCCGTCTCGGCGGCCGCATCGAGAACGATCCCGTCCAGCGCCCGGTCGCGCGCGCCGGCGGAGTGCCGCAGGTAGTGGAACTCGCCGACCGCGGTGATCCCGGCGTCCCGCATCTCGCCGAACGCGGCCCGGCAGAGCCCGCGGAAGCGATCGCGGTCCACCGAGCCGGCGAGCCCGTACATGGCCTCGCGCCAGCTCCAGAAGTCATCGCAGCCGGCGGAGAACGTCTGGCCCCGGCCGCGGAGCCCGCGCTGGAAGGCGTGGGAGTGGGCGGAGACCAGGCCCGGGAGGAGCGCCTGGCCGGCGAGCCGGAGGCCGGCGGGGCCGGCCCCCGCGCCGACGGCCTCGATCCGGCCGTCCGCGCCGATCGCGATCCGGACGCCGGACTCGAACCGCTCGCCGGTCCAGACGAGATCGGCCTCGACGACGGACGCCGTTCCCTGCCCCGCGGCCGGCATCAGGCGGTTCCCCCGCACCAGCGCGCCACCGCGCGGGCCAGGACCTCGCGCGCCCGGTCCAGATCCGCGACCGGCACCCACTCGTTCGGCTTGTGCGCGACCTCGATCGAGCCGGGGCCCCAGACCACGCACTCGAACCCGGCCCGCTGGAGCCAGCCGGCGTCGGTGGCGAACGACACGGAGCCGCCGTCGGCCGTCTCGTCCACGAGCCACCGGTAGAGGTCCGTGTCCGCGGGGACGATCGCGGGCGGGCTCTCGTTGACCAGCTCGAGCGACCATTCCTCGCCGTCCAGCGCCGGGGCGACCGCCTCCCGCACGCGCTCCACCAGCGGGCCCGCCGCCATCCCCGGGAGCGGACGGAGCCCCAGGTCGATCGCGCAGCGGTCCGGCACCACGTTGTCGGCCACGCCGCCCGCCACCCGACCCACGTTCAGCGGCACGAACGGCACCGGCTCGAACGCCTCGGCGTGCTCGGGCCGCTCGCCTGCCAGCTCCTCGCGCAACGCGGCCAGCGCGGCGATGGCGCGCGCCGCCGGCTCGATCGCGCTCCGCCCCAGGTGGGGGTACGCGCTGTGCGCCGGCACGCCCCGGACCTCGATCCGGATCCGGACGTGTCCCTTGTGCATCCGGACCGCGCGGAGCCCGGTCGGCTCGCCCACGATCGTCCGCCGGGGGAGCCCCGCGCTCTCCGGGCCGGACTCGACGAATCGGCGGGCGCCGAGCGTGCCCACCTCCTCGTCGTGGGTGAAGAGGAGCGCGAGCGGGGCCTCGAGCCGCGCGGGATCAACCGCCGCGAAGGCCTCCACGGCCAGTGCCAGGAACCCCTTCATGTCGGCCGCCCCCCGGCCGACCAGGCGGCCGTCGACCTCGGTCAGCGTCCAGGGGTCCGATCGCCAGCCGGGCTCGGTGGCGGGGACGGTGTCGGTGTGGCCGCAGAGGACCAGGCCGTCGCGGCCTGTACCCTCGGGGCCGGCGACCACGACCAGGTTCGCCTTTTCTCCATCCTCGGTCGGCTGGCGGATCGTGCGTACGCCGACGCGATCCACCCGCTCGCACACGAGGTCGACCAGCGGGAGGTTGGATTTCTCGCTCGTCGTATCGAGCGCGACCATGCGGGAGAGGATCTCCAGGGAGTCGGGGGCCGGCACGGCGGCCAATCTGCCGCGTCGGGGGCGCCCGGGCGAGGCTTCCGTCCGCGGTCAGGTCCCCGCGGCCGCGGTCCCCGCGAAGCTCTGGAGGCTGCCGAAGCGACGCTGGCGCCGGCCGAATTCCGCGACCGCGGCGGCCAGCGCGCCGCCGTCGAAGTCCGGCCACGCCACCTCCGTGAAGTAGAGCTCCGCGTACGCGCTCTCCCACAGCAGGAAGTCGCTCAGCCGCTGTTCGCCGCCGGTCCGGATCAGGAGGTCCACGTCCGGCCCCGGCCGGTCCGAGGCCGGCTCCAGGTGGCGCGCCAGCTCCGCGCGGCTCCGCGGACCGTGGGCCGCCGCCCGCACGATCGCGTCGCGCGACGAGTAGTCGATCGCCAGCCGCAGGCGCAGCACGGTGCCCGCCGCCGTCGTGCGCTCGGCCGCCGCGATCGCGTCCCGCACGCGCGCCGGCAGACGGTCGCGCCTCCCCAGCACCTCGATCCGCACGCCCTGCTCGACGCACGACGCCATCTCCGTCCGCAGGTAGCTCTCCAGGAGCCGCATCAGCGCCCGCACCTCCGGGCCCGGCCGCTTCCAGTTGTCCGACGAGAACGCGTACAGCGTCAGCACGCCGATCCCCAGCGACGGCGCCGCCTCGACCACGCGCCGGACCGCCGTGGCACCCGCGCGGTGGCCGGCGATGCGGCGCCGCCCGCGCGCCTGGGCCCAGCGTCCGTTCCCGTCCATGATGATCGCCACACGCAGGCCACCGGGAGAGCCCGATCCGCTTTGTTCCATAAAGTCTTCCTCCGCAGTCGTATCCACCGGGTGCATCGCGGCCTCGGGCCG
>DATLFF010000327.1:0-12923 GCA_035524915.1 Gemmatimonadota bacterium
GGTCGTGGTCAGCGGCTACGATCTGCAGGGCTTCTGGACCCGGCTCCAGGGGAGTCGGCTGTACCAGGAGCTTCAGGCCGTGCAGGGCGTGCGCGACGCGCTGGCGCCGCTGGAGGAGTCGCGGCGGGAGATCCGCGAAGAGATCTGCCTGGACGTCGACGAGTCCACCATGATGTCGCTGTTCGGACGGAAGTTCGACATCGGCTTCTACGGCGAGCTGCCCGGCGACCGGGCGGACCTGGTGCTGGTGGCGGAGCTGGCCGACGAGGATGCCGCGGAGACCCTGCTGGAACAGTGCGAGGCCCAGCTCACCACCGAGAAGGGGGCCACGTTCTCCGAGACGGAGGTGGGCGGACGCTCGGTGCGGGTGGCCAGCAACAGCGAGGGAGAGGAAGTCCTCTTCTACTCGCTCGAGGACGAGCGGCTGGCGCTGGGGACCACGCGCGAACGGCTCGAGCAGACGCTCGCGATCGGCGGCGACGAAGGAATCGCCTCGATGACGTCGGTGCAGGGCTACACGGCCGCTCTCCGGAAGCTCCCTGCCGCCACCGTGGTCGTGTACGTGGACCAGGCGGCGCTGCGGCAGGCGGCCGAGGCGGTCACCGCCGACACCGCGGGAGCCGCGGCGGCCGGCGCCGACCGCATGGCGGCCGCGAGAACGGCGCTCGGTGCCTATCCCATGGCCGACGCGGTTGTGTTCGGCATGCACTGGGAGGATTCCGGAATCGGCGGCACCATGTACACGCGCTTCCCGTCCGGCGAGCGTCCCGAGCTCGCCCGCATGCTGACGGCCGCGCCGGGAGAGGTTCGTTCACTGGCCTACCAGCCGGAGGGAACGCTCCTCTACGGCGCGCTGAACACCCTCGACGCGCGGGTCGTGTACGACGAGGTGTACCGCTACGCGGTCGAAGCCACGCGCGTTCAGCTGGGGGTCGCCGGCACGCCGGACTCGGCCCGGGCGGACAGCGTGGTGGCCGCCGGTCTGGCGCGGACGGAGGCCGAGCTCGGGGTCGATGTGGAGGACGACCTGGTGGGCTGGGTCGGCAAGGAGGTCGCGCTCGCGATTATCGGAGTCGACAAGACCGGCTTCTTCCCGGTGCCCCAAGTGGGGCTGACGATCGCCACCACGGACGCGGCCCGGACACGGCAGGTCATGGGAACCCTCGAGACGAGCGTCTCAGAGATGGCGCTCGCCCGCGCGTCGATCCCGCTGCAGTGGCAATCCGTGGAGCACGAGGGCCAGACGATCCGCTACGCGCCGACACCGATGGGCGAGGGGCTCTCCCTCGCCTGGACCGTGGCCGACCAGTTCCTCCTGCTGGCCTCGAGTCGCGGGGTGGTTCAGCGGATGATCGACTCGCGCGCGGGACGCGCACCGGCGCTCCCGGCCAATCCCGAGTTCAGCGCCATGACCGGGTTCTATCCCCAGCAGGCGAACGCGATCGGATTCGTCAACATCGAGCGGATCCTGACCGAAGTCGAAGGGCTCATGACGACCTACGGTCAGATGTCCGGCAACGTGGGGGTGGCCGACTCGGCGTCGACCGGCCGACGTGTGATCTCCGCGCTCAAGAACGCGCCCCGCCTGGGCTTCTACAGCGAGGCCGACGGGGACGGCGTGTTCGGCCATTTCATGTTGGAAGTTCGCTGACGGCGACCTCGCGCGCTCCCCGCGGTTCGACGCCGGCCCCCGGATCCCCGGGGGCCGGCTTTTTTCCCACCTTCGTTAACCCCGCCCGGGTGGGGACCGTAGGAGAGGTGGAGAGGGCGGCCGGCCGGCTCTGGGGCCGCGAGCCGCCCGGACGATCCATCAAGGAGGTACTATGAATCCCGATACCGCATCGGTGGTGGGGCCGGTGATGATCGTCGCCGTGCTGGCGATCTTCCTGGCCTGGGTGGTGTGGCTGTACAGTCAGCGAAAGAAGGAGCGCTCCCGGGCGGAGCTCGAGGTGCGTCGCAGGGTGCTGGAGAAGTTCGCCACAGGGGAGGAGCTGACCGCGTTCCTGGCCAGCGACGGCGGCCGCAAGTTTCTGGAGGACCTGTCGACCGAGCACGCCTCGCAGGCCGATCGAATCCTGAAATCGCTCCAGCGCGGGGCGATCCTGACGATCCTGGGTCTGGGATTGTGGCTCCTCGTGGCTTGGAATCCGCGCGACCTGGAGCCCGCCGGCGTGTTCGGCACGATCGCGCTGGCCGTGGGGCTGGGATACCTGGCCTCGGCGGGGGTGGCCTACAACCTGTCGCGGCGATGGGGACTGCTGCCCTCGCAGGTCGACTGACCCCGGGCGTCGAGGGGCGGAGTGGGCCGCAGGGCGAGCGGGACGCGTTCCAGGCGCTCTACGACCGGACGGCGATCCCGCTCCGCGCGTACCTCTCGCGGGTCGCCGGCGCGGACTGGGCCGACGACCTGCTCCAGGACACCTACGTGCGGTTTCTATCGGCGGATCCGCCCGAGATGAACGAGGGTCAGACGGTGGCGTACCTGTACAAGACCGCGACGCGCCTCGTGTACGACCGCTGGCGGCGGCAGCGGACCGCGCGAAGCTGGGAGGAGACGACGATGATTCGAGACCGGGAGGATCCCGAGCCGATGGAGTTGAGACACGACCTGGAGGCCGCGCTCGAGGAACTAGCCCCGAAGGAGCGGGCGCTCCTGTGGCTGGCGTACGGAGAGGGCCGAGCCCACCGCGAGATCGCCGGCATCCTGGAGGTGAAGGAGCTGAGCGTGCGGGTGCTGCTGTTCCGGGCTCGGAAGAAGCTGGCCCGGATCCTGGCCGAGCGGGGGCTCGCGCCGGAGGTCCTCGCGTGAGCGCGGGCTGCGAGCGCGAAGCCGGGGTGGTGCGGGCGGTCCTGGAGGGACGCTGGCCGGCCGAACTCTCGGGGCACGCCGCGACGTGCGCCGACTGCCGCGAGGTGAGGGCGGTCACTGCCTGGATGCAGGACGTCGCGCACGCGGCGCGGGCCGAGGCGGCGGAGGCGCGACTGCCGTCGCCGGCCGGAATCTGGTGGAAGGCGGAGGTCCTCCGCCGGGTGGAGCAGCGCCGGTCGCTGACGCACCGGGCGATCCGGCCGATCGCGGTGTTCGAGCGGGTGGTCTGGGGCGCGGTGGCGGCGCTGGCCGGGGCGCTCGCCTGGCTCAGGTGGGACGAGCTGGGCGAGTGGATCGCCGGCACCGGAATCGCCCGCGCGATGGTCGGGCCGGACGCGAGCCTCGCGCTCGCCGGCGTGTCGGCGGTGCTGCTGGTGGCGTCGGCGTGGGCGGTGATGGCCGGGGGGCGGCGGACCTGAGGAAACGTCCTCAGGCGTCGCCGGGGCGTTCTCGGGTCAGGGCCGGAAGTCGAGCCGCTCGAGGAATCCCCCGAGCACGGTCCCGTGCGTGAAATCGAGCGTCGCCAAGGACTAGCGGTTCATCTCTCTTCGCTTGCGGTTGTGCTCGGCGAAGGTCTCGCTGAAGGTGTGGCGGCCGCCCTCGCCGGTGGCGAAGAAGAAGAGGTAGGGCACCGAGTCCGGCCACATCGTGGCCTCGAGCGCGGAGCGGCCGGGGCTGGAGATCGGCCCCGGCGGCAGGCCGGCCACCCGGTACGTGTTGTAGGGCGAGTCCACCTCGAGGTCCCGGTAGAGGACCCGCTCCCGGTGGCCCCCGAGGGAGTACTGCACGGTCGGGTCGGCCTCGAGCGGCATGCCGATGTCCAGCCGGTTCCAGAAGACGCCGGCGATCACGGTGCGCTCGTCGGGCACGCGGGCCTCCTCCTCGACGATCGAGGCGAGCGTCACGATCTCGTGGACGCTCCGCCCCAGCGAGTCCGCGCGGGCCCGCCACGAGGGCCCGAACTCGCGCCAGAAGTGCGCGACCATCAACCGGGTGAGATCCCGCGTTCCGATCGATGGGTCCACGCGGTAGGTCTCGGGAAAGAGGTAGCCCTCCAGCGTGACGGCCCCGGCGCCGACCAGGGAATCCGGCAGGAGGGAGTCGACCAGGGCGGGGTCGGTGACGGCGGCGATGAACGCGGCCGAGTCCACCGGGAGCGCGCGCGCGACCGCGGCGGCGGTCTGCTCCAGGCGGTAGCCCTCCGGCACGGTGACGGCCACCAGGATCGTCCGGCCCTCCACCAGCGCCTCGACCACCGCCGGCAGCGAGCGGTCGCGGGGGAGCTCGTACGTGCCGGCCTGGATGCGGCCCGCGTCGCCGCGAGCGCGGACCCAGGCCTCGAACAGGAGCGCGCTCCGGACGACGCCCTCGTCCTCCAGCCGCCGGCCGATGGCGCGCACGCTCGTGCCGGGCTCGACCGTGATCCGCACGGGCGCGGCCTCCTCCGACGGGGGCCGGGTCTGCCACCAAAGACCGCCGGCGCCGGCCAGCAGCAGGATCAGCGCGATGGCCAGGAGCCCCTTCACGCGTCGCCCGCGTCCGCGCGCGCTCGCTTCAGGTACCCCTCCAGCATGAGCACCGCGGCCAGCTGGTCGAGCTTCCCCTTCATGTCGAGCTCGGAATGTCCCGTGGCGCGGAGCGTGGTCTTCGCCGCCTCGGTCGAGAGCCGCTCGTCCCATTCGTCGACCGGCACCGTCAGCGCCACGAGGAGCTCCTCGCGGAAGGCCCGCGCCTCCCGCGCCTGCGGCCCCTCCTCGCCCGCCATCGTGAACGGGATCCCGAGCACCACGCGATCCACCTCCCGCTCCGCCACGATGCGCGCGATGGCGCGGGCGGGGGGCTCCCGCAGGGTCTTCCGGTCGAGCGTGGGCAGGCCGGAGACGAAGTCGATCTCGGGGTTCGAGACCGCGAGACCGATCCGCCGCTCGCCGTAGTCGATGGCCAGGACGCGCTCGTTCACGGCGCGGAAGATAGTGGCTCGGCCCCCGCCGGGAGGAGGGAAAGTGAGGGGATCAGTCTCCGGACATCGAGGCGAGGAACTCCTGGTTCGTCTTCGTCCGCCGCATCTTGTCGAGCAGGAACTCCATCGCCTCCGCCGGATTCATGTCGGAGAGGAACTTCCGGAGCAGCCAGATGCGCGATAGCTGGTCTTCCGGGATCAGGAGCTCCTCGTGCCGGGTGCCGGAGCGGTTCAGGTCGATGGCCGGGTAGATCCGGCGGTCGGAGAGCGAGCGGTCGAGCACGAGCTCCATGTTGCCGGTGCCCTTGAACTCCTCGAAGATCACCTCGTCCATGCGGCTGCCGGTGTCGATCAGGGCCGTGGCCACGATGGTGAGCGAGCCGCCGCCCTCGATGTTCCGCGCGGCGCCGAAGAACCGCTTCGGCTTGTGGAGCGCGTGCGCGTCCACGCCGCCGGAGAGGATCTTCCCCGAGTGGGGGACGACCACGTTCTGGGCGCGGGCGAGCCGCGTGATCGAGTCCAGCAGGATCACCACGTCGTGCTCGTGCTCGACCAGCCGCTTGGCCTTCTCGATCACCATGTCGGCCACCTGGACGTGGCGGTCAGCGGGCTCGTCGAAGGTCGACGAGATGACCTCCCCGTCGACGTTCCGCTCCATGTCGGTGACCTCCTCGGGCCGCTCGTCGATCAGCAGCACGATGAGCTTGACCTCCGGATGATTTTCGCTGATGGAGTTGGCGATCTTCTGGAGCAGCACGGTCTTGCCGGCCTTCGGCGGCGAGACGATCAGGCCCCGCTGGCCCTTCCCGATCGGCGCGAACAGGTCCATCACCCGCATCGAGATGTCGCCGTCGCGCGGCTCCAGGACGTACGGTTCGTCCGGATAGAGCGGCCGCAGGTTGTCGAACAGGATCTTGTGCTTGGCCCTCTCCGGATCCTCGAAGTTGACCTGCTCCACCTTCAGGAGCGCGAGGTAGCGCTCGCCGTCCTTGGGCGGCCGGACCTGGCCGATCACCGTGTCGCCGGTCCGCAGGTCGAAGCGCTTGATCTGAGACGGGCTCACGTAGATGTCGTCGGGGCCGTAGAGGTAGTTCCAGTCGGGGCTCCGCAGGAAGCCGTAGCCCTCCGGCAGGATCTCGAGGACCCCTTCGCCGCGCAGGACCGTCTCGCCGTCGAGCAGATTCTGCTCGATCTTGAAGATCAGGTCCTGCTTGCGGAGGCCCGCGTAGTTCTGGATGTTGAGCTCCGACGCCATCTCGTGCAGCTCGGGGATCGTCTTCGACTTCAACTCGGCGATGTCCATGGCCGTGGCTCCTTCCGCCGGCATGTCGGGCCGGCGCCGGGATCGAGCGCGCGCTCTCGAACGGGTCAAGATCGGGTTCCTTCTCGCGAGGTCGGAACGGAGGCTGGTCCCCGGCCTGAGGGGCGCGGCCGTCGGGAGCGTTCAGGTATCGGGGAATCGGGAATGGGAGTACCGCGAGGATTTTAGCCACGGGCACAGGGGCTGTCAACCCGCCTTGGAGAAGGCGGCGAGCCCCGGTAGATTCGACCCGATGAGCCAGGCACCATCCCTCTCTCCGACCGAGGGTCTCCTGGAGGTCGTCGAGGGGCTCCGCGCGGCGGGGCACAAGGCGTACGCGGTGGGGGGGGCCGTGCGCGACGGGCTCCGCGGCGCTCCCTCCGGCGACTGGGACGTGGCCACCGACGCCCGCCCGGAGGCCGTTCAGGCGATCTTCCCGAAGACGTACCGGATCGGCATCGAGCACGGGACGGTCGGCGTCCGGGCGGCCGGCGAGACGGTCGAGGTCACGACCTTCCGGACCGACGTCGCCTCCGACGGCCGCCACGCCGAGGTGCGCTTCGGCGCCACGCTGGAGGAGGACCTCGCCCGCCGGGACTTCACGATCAACGCGATCGCGTGGGATCCCGTCTCCGACGAGATCGTCGACCCCCATGGCGGGATCGAGGACCTCGCGGCGGGGGTGCTGCGGACCGTGGGGGATCCCGACCGGCGGTTCCCGGAGGACTACCTGCGTCTCCTGCGCGGCTTCCGCTTCGCCGCCCGGTTCGCCCTGGAGTACGATCCGGCCACCCGGGCCGCGTTCGCGCGTCACTCCGCCGGCGTGTCCCGGCTCTCCGGCGAGCGGGTGCGGGACGAGCTGATGAAGACGCTCACGCAGTGCCGGGAGCCCTCGCGGGCCCTCGAGGAGTGGCGGGCGGCGGGAGTGATGGCGCGGCTCCTGCCCGAGGTCGCGGTGGTCTTCGGCGTGGAGCAGAACCGCTGGCACGCCGACGACGTGGGGGTCCACACCCTGAAGGTGGTCGACCGCGTCCATCCCCGGCGGCCGTTCCTGCGCGTGGTCGCGCTCTTCCACGACGTGGGGAAGCCGCCCACCCGGACCGTCCACCCGAAGACGGGCGACTGGACGTTCCCCGATCACGCCGCGGTGGGCGCCCGGCTGACTGGCCAGGCGATGGCGCGGCTGCGTTTCTCGAGCCGCGAGATCGCGCGAGCGGAGCACCTGGTCGCGGTCCACATGGACGTGATTCCGCCGGAGTCCTCCGACGCCGCGGTCCGGCGCTGGATCCGCCGGGTGGGGGAGGAGCACCTGTGGGACCTCTACCGGATCCATCTCGCGGACTGGTGGGGGAACCCGGTGCGGGCCGAGCGCCCGCCGGACGAGCTGGTGGAGCTCTACCGCCGCGCCCGCGCCGCGCTGGCGGCCGAGCACGCGCTCAAGCGGGAGGACCTGGCGATCTCGGGAGACGACCTGATCGCGCTCGGGGTGGACCCCGGCCCCGCCGTGGGCGAGATCCTGGGCCGGCTCCTCGAGCGGGTGTTGGAGGATCCGTCGGAGAACCGCCGCGAGCGGCTCCTCGAGCTGGCGCGCGAGGCGCGGGCCGCGGTGTGAGGGCGCTCGCGCGGGACTTCTACGACCGCCCCACGGTGACGGTGGCGCGGGAACTCCTCGGCTGCCGGCTGGTCCACGAGGGCCCGGAGGGGCGGACGGCAGGTCGGATCGTGGAGGTCGAGGCGTACGAGGGGGAGGACGACCCGGCCTGCCACGCCGCGGCCGGGCTCACGACGCGGACCGAGCCGCTGTACGGCCCGCCCGGCATGGCATACGTCTACCGCATCTACGGGATGTACTTCTGCCTGAACGCGGTGACCCGCGGCGCGGGTGCGCCGTCGGCCGTGCTGATCCGCGCCGTCGAGCCGGTGGAGGGCCTCGACCTCATGCGCCGCCGGCGCGCCGCCCGGCGCGGGACCCCGGTGCCGGACGTCCGCCTCGCCGACGGGCCCGGCAAGCTGTGCGACGCGATGGGGATCTCGCTGGTCCACAACCGCCTGGACCTGACGGGGCCGCCGGTCTGGATCGAGCCGGGCGCGCGGCCGCGACGGATCGCGTGGACCCCGCGCGTGGGGATCTCGGTCGGGGAAGACCGGCTGTGGCGGGCCCTCGTGGCGGACTCGCCGGGAGTGTCGAGATCGAAGCAGAATCGCGCGACGGCGCCGAGACCGCGGCCCGCGCCGGCCTGAACAGCGAGGAGAGAGGATGTCCGGTTTCGTCGACCACCTGCAATTGCTCCCCGTGCCGTCCCGCGGGGGGGTCCGCCAGCCCGACGGGGAGCACCGCCCCGGCGGCCTCGGGATGCCGGCCTTCGCCGAGCGGCTGGAGGCGCGCGGCTGGACGGCCCGCGTCGAGGACATCGGCTTCGACCGGCGGCTCCCCGAGCGGCGGATCGCGGAGTCCTACGCCCGGGCGATCGCCGACGCGATCGATTCGGCCTGGGACCGCCGGCGCTTTCCCGCGCTCCTGACGCGGGTGAACCACGGCGCCCTCGGCGCGGTCGACGCGCTCGGACCGCGGGGCGGCGTGCTGTGGGTGAGCCCGCGGACCGGCTACGCCGCGCCGTCGCTCCTGCGGCGGCCCGACGCGGAGGCGAGCGCCCTGGCGTTCGTGACCGGCCGCGCGCCCCGCGACCGGCTGGCGGTCCGGCCCGTGCGGCTCCCGGCGGACCGGATCGTGGTGGTCGGAGGGGAAAGGACCTCCGAGTCGGAGCGGCGCGCGCTCGAGGCGGACGGCGCGCGCTTCGTCGGGATCGACGGCGTCGCCGACGCGGTGGCCGGCCTCCGCGCCGACGCGTGGTACGTGCACGTCGACGCCTCGGCGCTGACCGGAGACGCCGCGCCGGCGGCGGACGAGCCGGGCGCGGGGGGCCTGGCGCCCGAGGCTCTGGCCGCCACGATCCGCGAGGCGCTCGGCCACCGGCCGATCCGCTGCGTGGGCCTGGCGCGCTACGACCTGAACCGCTCCGGCGGCCAGGACACGGCCGACACCCTCGTCGGGATCGTCGAGGCGGCCGCGCTGGCCGCCGGCGGCGATCCGCGGCCGGCCGCGACGCGGGAGGCCTGAGGCCGTGGACCTCTTCGAGGAGCGCGCCGAACGGACGCGGGCGGCGGCGGCGCCGCTCGCCGACCGGATGCGCCCGCGCACGCTGGACGAGTTCGTCGGCCAGTCCCACCTGGTCGGCAAGAGCGGCGTGCTGCGCCGGATGATCGAGGCCGACGAGCTCCACTCGCTGATCTTCTGGGGGCCGCCGGGTACGGGGAAGACCACGCTGGCCCACGTGATCGCGCACGCCACCGGGGCGCGCTTCGCCTGGTTCAGCGCGGTCACGATGGGGGTCGCCGACGTCAAGCGCGTGACGGCCGAAGCGAAGGACGCCCTCGGGCTCCACGGCCGGCGGACGGTCCTGTTCTGTGACGAGATCCACCGCTTCAACAAGGCCCAGCAGGACGCCTTCCTGCCGCACGTGGAGAGCGGAACGGTGGTCCTGATCGGCGCCACCACGGAGAACCCCTCGTTCGAAGTCAACGCCGCGCTCCTGTCGCGCATGCGGGTCTACGTGCTGGAGCCGCTCCAGCCGGAGGAGATCGGCGTCCTGGTCCACCGGGCGCTGGCCGATGAGGAGCGGGGACTGGGAGCGAAGGGGCTCAGGCTGGCTCCCGACGCTCACAAATTTATTTGTGAAGCCGCCCAGGGCGACGCGCGCTTCGCCCTCTCCACCATCGAGCTCGCCGCCTCGCTGGCCGCGCCGGGGGCCGAGCTCGGCCGGGCGGACCTGGAGGCCGCGCTCCAGCGGAAGGCCATGCGCTACGACAAGGGCGGGGAGGAGCACTTCAACATCATCTCCGCGCTCCACAAGTCGCTGCGCGACTCCGACGCCCAGGCGGGTCTCTACTGGCTGGCCCGGATGCTCGAGGCGGGCGAGGACCCGCTCTACGTGGTCCGGCGGCTGGTCCGGTTCGCCTCGGAGGACGTCGGCCTGGCCGATCCGCGGGCGCTGGAGCAGGCGATCGCCGCCCAGCGGGCGGTCCGCTTCATCGGGATGCCCGAGGGCGGGCTGGCCCTGGCGCAGGCGGTCGTGTACCTGGCGCTCGCTCCCAAGTCGAACGCGCTCTACCGGGCGTATGGCGCGGCCGCCGCCGACGCGCGTGCGACCGAGCGCGAGGGAGTGCCGCTCCACATCCGGAACGCCCCCACGCGGCTCATGAAGGACCTCGGATACGGCAAGGGGTACGCCTACGCCCACGACCACGACGACGCGGTGGTGGCCCAGGACCACCTCCCAGAGTCGCTCGCGGGGCGGGTCTACTACGAGCCCAGCGCGCGCGGCTTCGAGGCCCGGCTGGGGGAGCGGATGGCGACGTTGGAGGCGCGCTGGGCCGAGGCCCGCCGGGCGGCCCACAGAGCCGGGAGCCCCAAGGATGGGGAATGAGCCTCAGCCCTCGGCGCAGGCAGGCTCGTCGGGGTCCGGACAGCAGTGGGACTCGTCGGCCGTCCCGGTCACGACGCCGGTGGCCGTGTCGAGGGACCAGTCCACGTCGATGACGCAGAACCCGGCCTCTCCGCCCTCCGCGGCGAACGACACCGCCCCGCTGGAGCGGATCGTCCAGGTTCCGGCGGGCCGCCCGCCGGCGAACGCCAACGAGCCCTCGCAGGTCAGGTCCGGCGCGCCCTGGAATGTCACGATCCGCTCGCCGATCGTCTTCCCGCACGACTCGATGCGGGTCCGGCTGGAGAACGCGAACGTGAAGTCGCCTTCTCCCGGGACGAGCGATCGCTCGATCTCGCGGGACGTCGTGACGAGCCCCCCGAGCTCGCAGGCGAGCTCCCGCTCCACGGAGCAGGTCAGTCGGCAGACCCCGGTCTCGGGATCGCAGGCCGTCTCGCAGCCGGCCGGCGCCAGCGCTCCGCCCGGGCCGAAGTCGCCGCCCGCGAGGCCGCCGAGCGCCTGGTCCCGCAGGACGTCGTTCCAGAACGAGAGGATCGCCGCGCGGTCGAGCGGCGGGGAGGTGGTGGGTGCCGGGTCGGGGGCGGGAGGCGCGCCCGGGCCGGCGGGGTCGGCCAGCGGGGGGCCGGTGGTGTCGGCGCTCCCCCCGCATGCCGCGGCGACGCCGAGGCCGAGGGCCAGGGCGGCCGCGAGGAGTGAGCGCGAGGCGCGGGACGCGTTCGCCATGGCTCTACCCTACACGCCCGACGGGGGGCCGTCAAAGCCGTGAGGCACGAGCCGCCTCGCCCCACCGATCCCGAGCGCGTGGTCCTGGCCGCGGTGGCCTCCACCCGCGCCGGCGCCGACGATTCCCCGCTCGACGAGCTCCGCGCCCTCGCCCTCTCCGCCGGCGCCGAGGTGGTGGGCGAGCTGGTCCAGCGCCGGGACGCGATCGACAAGCGGTACTTCATCGGGCGCGGCAAGGCCGAGGAGCTCCGGGACGAGGTCGCCGCCACCGACGCCGGGCTGGTGGTGTTCGACAACGACCTGTCGCCGGCCCAGGGGAAGAACCTGGAGGACCTGGTCGGAGTGCGGGTCCTCGACCGCTCGGAGCTGATCCTCGACATCTTCGCCGAGCGGGCGCGCTCGCGCGAGGCCAAGCTGCAGGTGGAGCTGGCCCAGCTCCAGTACCTCCTTCCCCGGCTCCGCCGGATGTGGACCCACCTGTCGCGGATCCGCGGCGGCATCGGTCTGCGCGGCCCCGGTGAGACCCAGCTGGAGGTCGACCGCCGGGCGATTCGCGACCGGATCGCCACTCTCAAGGAGAAGCTGGTGGGGATCGAGCAGCGGCGGAGTCTCCAGCGGAAGGGCCGCGGCGAAGCGTGGAACGTGGCGCTGGTCGGATACACCAACGTGGGCAAGTCGACGATCATGAACCGCCTCTCCGGAGAGTCCCTGGGCGCCGAGGACCGGCTCTTCGCCACGCTCGACGCCACCACCCGGCGAATCGAGCTTCCGACGGGAGAGGAGCTCGTGCTGACCGACACGGTGGGGTTCATCCGGGACCTGCCCCACCATCTGATCGCCTCGTTCCGCGCCACGCTGGAGGAGGTCGTGCACGCCGATCTCCTGCTCCACGTGGTCGACGTATCCGACCCCCGGCGGGAGGAGCAGATGGAGGTGGTGCGGAAGGTGCTCGACGAGCTGGGGACCGGGGACGCGCCGACCCTCGTCGTCTTCAACAAGCTCGACCGCGTCCCCGACGCGGAGCGCGCCGGGCTCCGGGCCCGGCTGCTCGCCGAGTGGCCGGGCTCGGTGGTGGCCTCGGCGGTGGAGCGCCGCGGGCTGGTGGCGCTCGAGGAGGCGCTGGCCGCCTTCGTCCGGGCCCACGAGGTCGAGATCCACGTCTCGCTCCCGCTGGAGGCGTCGAAGACGCTGGCCTGGCTGTTCGAGGTGGGGGAAGTGCTGGAGCGCCGCTACACCGACGAATCCATCGAGATCGATCTGCGCGCGCGGCCGGAGGTGGTGGAGCGGCTCCGCGGCGAGGGCGTGCGCGTTCGCGAGGCCTCGTGACGCGACCCGCCCCGACCGTGTTCCTCTACGGCGCCGGCCGTGTGGCGAGGGCGGTGGCGGCCCTGGCCACCGAGCGGGGAGTGCGGGTGGCCGGGGCGTGGAGCCGAGGCCGGCCCGGAGCCGACGGGGGCATCCCGGGCGTCGTTCTCACCACGGGGCCGGAGCCCCCGGCGGAGGCGGCGGACGTGTGGCTCCTGGCGGTCGCCGACGACGGGGTCGAGGATGTGGCCGCTCGTCTGGCGG
>DATLFF010000328.1:0-9566 GCA_035524915.1 Gemmatimonadota bacterium
GCGGGCTTCGGGAGCTCGACCCAGGACGTGACGATGCCGTCCACTTCCAGCAGCCCCGCGCTCACTTCACGCCAGTACTCCCCCATCGTGATCGTGTCGCCCCGGCTTTCACCGAAGAAGCGGTTGGCCAGGGAGACCACCTCGAAGGGCGGCCGGACATCGGAATAGCGGACGGCGATCACGGGGATGCGGAGCTCTCCGGTGAGCGCCGCGCCCAGGCTGGCCAGGTGGGAGGGGATCAGCCCGTCCAGGCCACCCGTCGCCTTCAGCTCCGCCCGCCGGCGACGGACGTCGCTCGACTTGGCCAGCCACGCGCGGCTGAACTCGAGCGGGGCGGAAGGACGCATGTCCAGACCCGCGATGACGGCAGGCGGCAGCGCTTCACCGTGCGCGGCCGGCATCACGGACGCGTCCTGCGCCCTTGCGGCGTCCGTTGTTCCGAGAGACAGGCCGGCCACGACCAGGGACAGGAGTCCACACCGTCCTCGCCGCGAACACCGGATCCCGCGGAGGGGATCCCGCCCGCGTGGGCCGCCCCGCCTCATCGCGGGACTCATCATCTGTTGCTGTGCTGGAGGCTCGGACGAGCGGCGGGAAAGCCGCGGCCCGAATCGCAATCTTCGCCCATCCGCCCGGGAGGTCAAGCCGCGCGTTCGAGGGGTTGACCGCGCTGTTGCCCTCGTTATGTTTCGGGCTCCTTGCCCCCATCGTCTAGTGGCCTAGGATATCTGGTTCTCAGCCAGAAGACCGGGGTTCGATTCCCCGTGGGGGTACTGGCTCGGGGCACTCGCGAGGCGAGCGCCCCGAGGGCTTCGCAAGAGGGCCTTCGGCAAGAGGGCCTTCGGCAAGAGGGCCTTCGGCAAGAGGGCTCGCTTCGCTCGCAAGCAGAGGTCTGCAGGTCGCGTAGCTCAGTTGGTTAGAGCGCACGGTTCACATCCGTGAGGTCGTAGGTTCGAGTCCTACCGCGACCATGAGGATTCCGGCCAGTCGATGTGGTTCAGCACGGACGCCGCCGCGCGCTCCCTGCCGGCCGCGTGTTCCTTCCCCGTCCGGCTGCACGGGCTTAACTTGGGACCTCCCCTTCACGGTCCCATCGTCATGCAATCCAGGCTTCTCGCGTCGCTCGGCGTCCTCGCGTCCCTCCTCCTCCTCCTCGGAGGCCACGGCAGTGCCGTGCATGCGGGGCAGGAGCCGCCGGGGCTGATCTTCCGGATGGCCGAAGTGGAAGGGAGCTCCGAGCCGATACCGGCGGCGGCGGAAGCCGAGCCGCTGACGGCGGCGGAGACGGCGCGCGTCCTGGGCCTCCTGCCGGACCTCCCTCCTGAGACCGACGCCAGCAGCGGGACGGTCCTGCGCGACCCGCCCCGGCCTCCGCCTCGGAGCGGCGTCAGGGCGCAGGCCCCGTTCCCGCCCGCCGAAGTGAGCGCTCCGCCGACCGTCCGGGCGGCGGGCCCTCTCGAGGTGGTGAGCCGCGGGCCGATGGGGGTGGTGGACCGGGGCGCTCAGCCCGCGATCACCTTCTCGCAGGAGATGGTGCCGGTCTCCGCCCGCGGCGACGTCGCCGCCCACGAGGTTCCCGTCCGGATGACGCCGCAGCCGCCCGGCCGCTGGCGCTGGATCGGGACCCGTACGCTGGTGTTCCAGCCGGAGCCGAGCCTGCCGATGGCCACGTCGTTCGTGATGGAGGTGCCGGCAGGGGTCATGTCGATGGGGGGCGGCAGGCTGCCGGATGCGGTGCGGTGGGGGTTCGCCACGGGACGTCCGAAGCTCATCGTGCTCCTCCCGCGCGGATACCCGGCGCTCGAGCGGCACCCGACGTTCCTCGCCCTGTTCGACCAGGACGTGAACCCGGACTCGGTGATCGCGCGGACCACCGTGCGCGCGGCGGACTCGGTCTTCCCTGTCCGTGCGGCCACTGGCGAGGAGCTGGAGGACCTGCTGACGACGCACGAATGGGTGAGGTCCCGGTCCGCCGGGGGGGTGGCGTTCCGGACCGTCCGGCCGCTCCCGGGGGCCTCGCGGTTCGACATCCTATTCGGGGCGGGGATCCCTTCGGAGGAGGGCCCGCTGCGGACGGACACGGTGCAGCGCCAGGAACGCCGCACGTTCGGGCCGCTCCGGGTCGAAGGCTGGCACTGCGTGTGGCATCACCTGATCTGCAACCCCGGCCAGTCCTGGATGATCCGGTTCTCCAACCCTCTCGACGGTGCGGTCCTGGCGGACTCGCTGGTCCGGATCGAGCCCGCTCTCGAGCACGTGACCCTCAGCACGAGGGGGAGCTACCTGGTCGTCAATGGGGCTTCCCGCCCGCGCACCACCTACCGGGTGATCCTGGACGCGGACATCCGCGACACCTTCGGGCAGCGGCTCGGCGCGCCGGACACCGTCACGATCGAGGTTGGCCCCGCGCCCTCGACGCTGATCGCGGCCGGCGGGTCCTTCGTGGTCCTCGACCCTTCGGGTCCCCTCACCCACAGCGTGCGCACGGTCAACGTGGACTCGCTGGGCGTCCGCCTCTATCGCGTGGCGCCGGAGGACTGGCCGACCTTCGAGGAGCGGCTGAGCAATCTGCCGCAGCGCCATCGGGTGGACACCGACCCGCCGGGCACCCTCGTATCCTCGGACACGATCATCGTCGGGGGCAGCCCCGACGTGGGAACCGAGACCTCCATCGACCTCGCCCCTGCGCTGCCGGAGGGGCTGGGGCACGCCGTCCTCGTGGTGGAGGCGATGGGGCCGCGAGACGTCCGCATTCTCCGCCCGGTCCATGTGTGGCTCCAGGGGACGCGGATCGGCCTGAGCGCCTTCGCCGACCGGGGGAGCGTGGTCGCCTGGGCGACGGACCTCGAGACCGTGCGGCCGCTGGACGACGTCCTGGTCCGGGTCCTTCCCGGGGCGGTCGCCGGCCGGACGGACGACGACGGTCTCGCCCGCATCCCGCTCCGTTGGGGCGACGAGCCCGGCGCGCGGCTGGTGGTGGCGAGGCGGGGGCAGGACGTCGCGCTGCTTCCCCTGCCGGTCGTCGATCCGGACTCCACGCGCGGCACGCTGCGGTGGCACGTGTTCACGGATCGGCCGCTGTACCGGCCGGAGGAGGAGGTGCACGCGAAGGGGTGGGTGCGCCTGGAGGAGGACGCCGCTCTGCCGGACCTCGCGCTGCCGGCCGACGAGCCGCGGGAGGTCACGTGGCGCGTCGAGGACGGCGTCGGCGCGGAGCTGGCGCGGGGGAGCTCGGACGTGGGGCCGCTGGGCGGGTTCGACATGGCCTTCACGGTCCCGTCCTACACCGATGCGGGGGGGGTGGCCATCGAGGTCACCGCGAAGGGGGCGGCGGAGCGAGCCGGGCGCACGCACCGGCACGACGTGCGGGTCGAGGAGTTCCGCAGGCCGGATTTCGAGGTGGACCTGAAGAAGGACGCCGCGGATGCCATCGTCGGCGGAACGGTGGAGCTCAGCCTGGCGGCCCGGTACTTCGCCGGCGGCGCCCTGTCCGACGCGCGGGTCGACTGGGTGGCGGAGGCGCGGCCGGGGTGGTATCGCCCGCCCAACCGCGAGGACTTCCGGTTCGGCGCGTGGAGCGACGCGGAGGATTCGTGGCAGGAGCTCAACGCGACCACGGACGGCGACGGGCGGCACGCCGTGCGCCTGGAGCTGCTGGAAGCCGACCCGGCGCTCCCCGTCCAGCTCGAGGTGAGCGCCACCGTGATGGACGTCAACAGGCAGGCCTGGACGGAATCGGCGCAGGTCCTGGTGCATCCCTCGGACGTGTACGTGGGGCTGCGGACGGAAAGGCGGTTCGTGCGCCGCGGGGAGCCTCTCACGGTCCAGCTCATCGCCGTGGACCGGGACGGCGAGGCCGTGGCGGGTCGGGAGGTGGAGGTGACGGCGGTGCGCCAGGAATGGGAGCACGTGGACGGGAGCTGGCATCGACGGGAGCTGGATGCCCAGGAGTGCCGCCGCGTCTCCGCGGATCGTGTGGTGCGCTGCACCTTCGGCCCGAAGCCGTCCGGGCTCTACACCGTCCGCGCACGGACCACGGACGGGGCCGGCCGCCCGACGCTGACCGAGCTGCGGGTGTGGGTGGGCGGTGGGTGGTGGGCGCGCGGGCCGGAGGCTGACACGGCGGACGGAGTGGGGACGCAGGCGGACCGGGACTCCTACCAGCCGGGCGACACGGCGGAGATCCTCGTCCAGTCGCCATTCGAGAGCGCCGAGGGCGTGTGGACGCTGCGCGGGGGCGGCATCGCCCGGGCGGAGCGCTTCCGCGTCGCGGGGTCTTCAACGGTCCTCCGGCTGCCCATCACCGAGGCCCACGTGCCCAACGTGCAGGTGCAGGTGAACCTCGTCGGCAGCGGTGCGGACGGAGGCCAGGTCGCCTCCGGCACGGTGGATCTGCGCGTGCCGCCCGTGACCCGGATCCTCGCCGTGCGGGCCAGCCCGCGCGAGCTGCGCGTCCGGCCGGGCGATACGACGCTGGTGGACCTGGAGGTCCGTGATGCGCATGGGCGTCCGGCCGCGGGGGCCGAAGTGGCGCTGGTGGTGGTGGACGAGGCCGTGTGGGCGCTGGCCGGCGACTCGGTGGCGGATCCCGTCGCCTCCTTCTATCCCGACCGCGTTGCCGTCACCCGCGAGGGGCATCTGAGGAGCAGCGTCCTGCGCCGGGGCGCGCGTGGGAACACGGTCACGGGCGCGGTGTTCGACGCCGCTTCGGGGCAGCCGCTGGAAGGCGCGACGGTCCGGCTCGATGGGACCGTGGCCGGCACGCTGACGGGGTCGGACGGTCGCTACGAGCTGACGGTGCCGCGGGCGGGGCGGTACACGGTCGCGGTCGAGCTCATCGGGTACGCCGCGGCGCGGCAGGAGGTGCGGGTGGACGGGTCGAGCGGGGCCGCTGTCGACTTCGCGCTGAGCCCTGCGGCGTTACGACTCGAAAATGTCGTCATGGCGGCCGCTTTCGCGGCAGTTCCCGGCAGCCCGGCCCCCACCCTCCAGCTGCGCGCCGACTTCGATGCGCTCGCCGCGTTCGTCCCCGCGGTCGTCGTGGACCGGGACGGCCGCGCGACCGTCAGGGTGCGGGTCCCGGACAACCTCACCCGATACCGGGTCATCGCGGTCGCGGCGCACGGGGCGAAGGCGTTCGGGAAGGGCGAGTCGTCGCTCACGGCGGGGCTGCCCGTGACGGCGCGCCCCACGCCCCCGCGGTTCCTCCGACGTGGTGATGGCTTCGAGCTGCCGGTGGTGGTGCAGAATACCCGGGACTCCGCGATCACCGCGGAGGTCGCGGTGCGCGGCGCGAACGTCGACTGGGTCGGGGCGCGGGGCTACCGCGTGTCGCTGCCGGCGGGCGGCCGCGCGGAGGTGCGCTTCCCGGCCATCACGCGACGGGCGGGCTCCGCCTTCTTCCAGGTGGCCGCCGTCGCGGGCTCCGAGATGGACGCGGCGCAGCTGGCCGTCCCCGTCCGCACGCCGGCGACGATGGAGGCGTTCGCGACGTACGGTCAGGTGGAAGACGGCGCGCAGGCGGTGCCCGTGATGACCCCGCGCGACGTGCTGCCGGATGTCGGCGGGCTGGAGGTGACCGCGTCGTCGACGGCGCTGAGCGAGCTGACCGACGCGTTCCTCTACCTGCGGAGCTACCCGTACGAGTGCGCGGAGCAGATCGCGTCGCGCGTGCTGGCCGCCGTCGAGCTGCGGGACGTCCTCCAGGCCTTCAGCGCGGCGGCGATGCCCGATCCGCGCGCGCTCCGGGACAGCGTCCAGCAGGACGTCCGTCGACTGGAGCAGCTACAGAACCCGGATGGCGGCTTCTCCTTCTGGGGGCCGGGACGGTTCTCCTGGCCGTTCGTGAGCGCGCACGTCACCCGCGCACTGGTGAGCGCGCGGGACGCCGGCTACCACGTGCGCCCGGAGACGCTGGAGCGTGCGGTTGCGTACCTGGGTCGCATGGAGCAGGTCGTCCAGGAGTACTGGACGACGGACGCGCGCCAGACGGTCCTGGCCTACATGCTCCACGCCCGGGCGGCCCTGGGGCAGCGGGACACGGCGGGCGTGGCCCGCGTGCTCGGGCTCCAGAGCATCGACGACGCCCCCCTGGAAGTGCTGGCCTGGCTGCTCCCGCTGCTCGCGGAGGATCCCTCGCAGGGGGACGTCGCGCGGGCGGTGCACCGCCAGATCCTGAATCGCGCGACGGAGACGGCCGCCTCCGCGCACTTCATCACCGGATACGACGAGGGCGACTATCTGACGCTGCGGTCGAGCCGGCGAACGGATGCCGTGGTGCTGGAGGCGCTGCTGGGGCACGACCCCGCGAATCCCCTCAACCCGAAGCTCGTACGCGGACTGCTCGACCATCGCACCCGCGGGCGCTGGGCCAACACGCAGGAGAACGTCTTCGTGCTCCTCGCGCTCGCCCGGTACTTCGAAACGTTCGAGCGGACGTCGCCCGATTTCACCGCGCGGGTCTGGCTTGGCGAGCGGTTCGCCGGCGAGAGGGCCTTCGAGGGCCACAGCGCGGACCGCTTCGCCGTGGAGGTCCCGATGGCGTGGCTGGCCCAGGGAGAGCCGCGCCGCGACCTCGTCCTCCAGAAGGAGGGGCCGGGGCGGCTGTACTACCGGGTCGGCATGCGCTACGCACCCGCGACGCTGGACGCGCCGGCCGCGAACGAGGGGTTCGCCCTCGAGCGGGTGTACGAGGCGGTGGACGACTCCGCGGACGTCGTGCTGGAGGAGGACGGCAACTGGAGCGTGCGGGCCGGGGCTCGCGTCCGGGTTCAGGTGACGCTCGCCGCCGAGGGCCGCCGGACCCACGTCGCGCTGGTGGATCCGCTGCCCGCGGGGCTCGAGCCGCTGAACCCCGAGCTCCGCGGGTCGGGCGCGAGGGTACCCGGGCAGCGTTCCGGCGAGACCGGAGGCCTGCAGTGGTCCTGGTTCGACCACCAGAACCTGCGCGACGACCGGGCCGAGGCGTTCGCGTCGCTCCTCTACGGCGGCACCTACGTCTACACCTACCTGGCACGCGCCACCACGCCGGGCGAGTACATCGTGCCGCCCCCGCGGGCAGAGGAGATGTACCACCCGGAAACCTTCGGCCGCGGAAGCGTGGACCGGGTGCGGGTGCGGTAGGGCGGCGCCCGGCCCCGCGCACGCGTGGCGGCGAGTCGGCTCGCGCCGGGCGGGTTCTCCCCGGCCTGTCCTTTGCGCGTGTCGGCGGCCGTGCGAACGACCGAGGAGGGGGCCCGACCCGAGCGCCGGGAGCAGCCGGCCGATTCGTGGGAGCAGGAGCGCGACGCGCTGCTGGGCCGCCGCATCTCCGACCTGGGGCTGCGGGTCCAGGGCTCGCCCGTGGAGCGCCTGGTGGAGCGCCTGTACGCCGAGCTGGCGGAGCGCGGGCTCCTCTTCCGGCCGCCCGTCTATCTGACGGACGAGTGGGGCTGTCCGGAGGGCGTTGCGGCGATCGGGGTACCGTTCTTTCTCGCCGATCGTCGGCTCGAGAGGCTGGAGCGTGAGCGCGCGGTCGCGCTCGAGGAAGAGGACGACCCGATGAAGATCATGCGGCACGAGGCCGGTCACGCCTTCAATTACGCCTACCGGCTGCATGAGCGTCCCGAGTGGCGCCAGCTCTTCGGGCCCTATTCCCGACCGTACCGCGATCGTTTCCGGGTCGACCCGTTCTCCCGGGGGCACGTGCGTCACATCCTGGGCTGGTACGCCCAGAAGCACCCGGACGAGGACTTCGCGGAGACGTTCGCGGTCTGGCTGACGCCGGGCCTCGACTGGCGCGCACGCTACGAGGGCTGGCCGGCGCTGCGGAAGCTGGAATACGTCGACGCCGTGATGGCGGATGTGGGCGGGATCGAGGTGGCGGTCCCGCGCATCCGCGCGGAGCATCTGCCGGTCGAGGTGATGCGCACGACGCTGGGAGAGCACTACGCGGGCCGGGAAGCGCTGCCGCTGGGCGCCCCATCGCATTTCGATGGCGACCTGCGCACCCTCTTCCCCGGCACCGAAACGGAGGGTGCCGCGCCCGCGGGCCGCTTCATCCAGCGGCATCGGCGCGAGCTGGTCCGGCGGATCGCGTACTGGACGGGTGAGACGACGTACGTCGTCCGGCAGTTCGTGGATCACCTGCTCGAGCGGGCGGAAGCTCTCGAGCTGACGCAGGCGGGCGGCGGGGAGGAAACACTGATCGAGCTGACGGCGTTCAGCACCGCCGTGATCATGAACTACCGGTACACGGACCAGCTGGGTCACGACATGGCGGAGGACACATGAAGGTCATCGTCCTGCACGATACGGAGCGGGACGAGGTGGTGAATGAGGTGTGCGCGGCGGTCCGGTCGATCGGCCACGAAGCGCTGACGGTCGCGTTCGGCGACGATGTCGTAATGATCGCGACTCGCCTCCGGGACGAAGCGCCGGACCTGGTCTTCAACCTGACGGAGTCGTTCGCGGGGAAGAGCGCGCTCGACTCCGGGATCGCATCGCTCCTGAACCTCCTGCACCTCCGCTACACCGGCTCGAGCCATTCCGGGCTCCTGCTGGCGGGCGACAAGGTGCTGGCGAAGCGGATCCTGTCCTTCCACGGCATTCGCACGCCGGAGTTCGCGGTCCTGCATCGGGGCGCGCTGGAGAACGCGGAGGAGCTGCGGTTCCCGGTGATCGTCAAGCCGCCGCAGGAAGATGCCTCGATCGGCATCACCGCCGCTTCGGTCGCCCATGACGTGAACGAGCTGCTCGCGCGGGTGGGCGAGATCCAGCGGCAGCACGGCGGCCCCATCCTGGTGGAGCGCTTCATCGAGGGCCGCGAGTTCTACGTGGGTGTCCTGGGAAACGAGCAGGCGGAGGCGCTGCCGCCGGCGGAGCTGGACATGTCCGCGTTCCCGGACGGTGTTCCCAGGGTCGCGACGTGGAGCGCGAAGTGGGAGGCGGACGACGAGGCGGCCTCCGGCCGCACCGTCTTTCCGGACGGCCTGGACCCCGGGGTGTCGGATCGTATGCGGGAAGCTGCCGTCGCGGCTTTCCGCGCGCTCCGGCTCCGGGACTACGCGCGCGTGGACATCCGCCTGGACGGGGGCGGCGAGCCGTTCGTGCTCGAGGTCAATCCCAACTGCTACCTCGCCCGCGGTGAGGTGTTCGCGGAGGCGGCGGAACGGACGGGGCTGTCGTACGAGGCGCTGATCGGCCGCATCCTCGAGCTGGCGGCCAGCCGCTACGCGCGGTGATCCGCCGTTGACGCGTCGGGGCGCTTGTGCGCACCATGGCTGGGTCGAACCACGGTCCTCGTCGGCCTTGATCCAGGACGGGCTGGACCTCCTTCTTCAGGCCCAGGCCGCCCCGCGAAGGACGGTAGCCGTGGCCGTTGAATGGATGGCGCCGCCGTCGTCGTCAGGCGGAGCTGATCGCGCGACGCCTTAGAGCTTCTTGTGGCTGGCGACCCGCCACAGCTCGGATGCTACCCGTCCACCTCCGCCAGGTGCACGACCGCCTCGCCCTGGTAGACCAGCGGGTTCACGCGCCGGCCGATGACGATGCCGTCGCAGCGGGCGGCCAGCGTCTCGCCGCCGTCG
>DATLFF010000329.1:0-17413 GCA_035524915.1 Gemmatimonadota bacterium
GCTCTCGAGGAGCTGGCGCGACGTGAAGGGCTTCGGCAGGAACCCGGCCTCCTGCGCCATGATCCGCCGCCGCACACTCGGGTCGTCGTGGTGGCCGGACATGAAGAGGATCGCCACGTGGGGCCGGGTCTCGTGGATCCGCCGGGCCAGCTCGGAGCCGCTCATCCCGGGCAGGACGACGTCGGTCAGGAGCAGGTCCAGGGCTCCGGCGTGCTGGATCGCGACCTGCAGGGCGTCGATCCCGCTCTCGGCGTCGAGCACCGTGTAGCCGTGGCCGGCGAGAACCCGGCAGGTGAGCGAGCGGACGCCGTGCTCGTCCTCCACCACCAGGACGGTCGCCGTGCGGCTCGCCACCGGCCGCGGGGTCGGCGGCTCTTCCGTGGCCGCCTCGTCGGGTTCGACCGCGGGCAGCACGATCCGGAACGTGGTGCCCGCCTCCGGCGAAGTCTCGACCGTGATCTCGCCGTGGTTCTGCTGCACGATCCCGTACACGATCGCCAGCCCGAGCCCGGTGCCCCGGCCCTCCACTTTGGTGGTGAAGAAGGGCTCGAAGGCGCGGTCGCGGACCTCCGGGGTCATTCCGATCCCGGTGTCGGTCACCCGCAGGAACACGGCGTCCCCAACCATGCCGGTCTCGATCTCCAGCCGTCCGCCCTCGGGCATGGCGTCCCCCGCGTTGACCCCCAGGTTCATGAGAACCTGCTCGATCTGGCCCGGATCGACCCGCACCCAGCCGGAGTCCGCGGAGTGCGTCACGACGATCTCGATGTTCTCCATGAGGAGCCGCTCGATCATCCGCCGCGTGTCGTCGACCACGTCCCTCACCCGGACGACGCGGGCCTCCTCGGTCTGGCGGCGGCCGAAGGAGAGGAGCTGGCGGGTCAGCGTGGCGCCGCGCTCGGCGGCCCGCACGATCTCGAGCAGGTCCTCGTGCCCGGGCTCCGGGATCTCTCCCAGCAGCATCTCGGCGTGGCCGCGGATGACCGTGAGGAGGTTGTTGAAGTCGTGGGCGACGCCACCGGCGAGCCGGCCGATCGCCTCCATCTTCTGGGACTGGACGAGCATCTGCTCGTTCTCCCGAAGGCTCTCTTCGACGCGCCGCCGCGAGCGCCGCTCCTCGGCCTCGCGCAGGCCCCGCTCGATGGCCGGCACCAGCCGGTGGAGCCGGCTCTTCACCAGGAAGTCCTCGGCTCCCGCCTTCAGCGATTCGACCGCGAACTCCTCGCCGATCGCCCCCGAGATGATGATGAACGGGATGTCGAGGCCCGACTCCTGGACCATCGCGAGCGCCTCCGGGCCGCTGAAGCGGGGCATCGAGAAATCCGACAGGACGAGATCCCAGCGGCTTTCCTCGAGGGCCTCCCGCAGCGCCTCGGGGGTCTCGACGCGCGCGTACACGACATCCAGACCGGAGCGCCGGAGCTCCAGCCGGACGAGCTCGACGTCGTCGGGGTTGTCCTCGACGAACAGGATCCGGAGGGGGACTCGCTCACCCTCCACGCGGCACCTCGTTGAGGACGAGCCAGTAGAGGCCGAGCTGGCGGACGGCCTCGATGAACTGGTTGAAGTCGACGGGCTTGCGGATATAGCTGTTGGCGCCCAGGTCGTAGCTGCGCACGAGGTCCTCCTCCTCGGTGGAGGAGGTCATGATGACGACGGGGAGGCGGCGGGTCCGGAGGTCGTTCCGGATCTGCTCGAGGAACTCGAGCCCGCCCAGACGGGGCATTCGCAGGTCGAGCAGGATCACCTGGGGCAGCATCGCGTCACTCCCCTCGTGGGCGCCGGTCCCGTTCAGCCACTCCAGCGCCTCGACGCCGTCCCTGGCTACGACGATCGGGTTTCGCACGTGGTTCTTGCGGAATGCCCGCAACGCGAGCTCCACGTCGTCGGGATTGTCCTCGACCAGCAGGATGGGCCGATCCTCCTTCTTCATCCGTCCTCCCTCAAAGCGTGAAGTAGAACGCCGCGCCGCGATCGACCTCGCCCTCGCCCCGGATGCGCCCGCCGTGGCGATGGACGATCCGCTGGACCGTGGCGAGGCCGATTCCGGTGCCCTCGAACTCGGCGGCGCCGTGGAGCCGCTGGAACGCCCCGAAGAGCTTGTCCGCGTAGGCCATGTCGAACCCGGCGCCGTTGTCCCGGACGACGAAGCCGGCCTCCCCGTTCCCGTCGTTCCACCCGCGGAACTCGATCCGCGGCGCCGCGGTCCGCCGCGTGTACTTCCAGGCGTTGCCGATCAGGTTCTCGAGCGCCACGCGCACGAGCCGCGGGTCGCACTGCGCCGTGAGCCCGTCCTCGATGTCGACCTGCACTTCCCGGTCGGGATCGGCCGCCTCGAGCTGGCCGACGATCTCGCCGGCGAGCGCGCTCAGGTCGACCTCCTGGCGGTGGACATCCGCCCGCGTCAGCCGGGAGAGCGCAAGCAGCCCGTCGATGGCCGACGCCATGCTCTCGGTGGCCGCGAGGATCCGTTCGAGATGGCCCCGCGCGTCCGCTTCCAGATCGTCCCCGAGGTCCTCCGCCAGCGCCTGGGAGAAGCCCGAGATCGCCCGGAGCGGCGCGCGCAGATCGTGGGACACGGAGTAGCTGAACGCCTCGAGCTCGGCGTTGAGCTGGCGGGCCCGCTCCTCGGCCCGCTTGCGGTCCGTCACGTCCTCGGAGATGCCCAGCAGGTAGCGCGGCTCGCCGTCGGGCCCGGCCATCGGGACCTTGCGGGTGTGGAGGAGGCGGCCCCCGTGCGCGCTGGTCTGGATCGGCTCTTCTGGGATATCCACCGGGACGCCCCCTTCGAGGACCTCGCGATCCTTTCCGGTGAAGAAGTCCGCCTGCTTCGGCGGGAAGAAGTCGTAGTCGTTCCTGCCGATCATCTCCTCCCGGCCAAGCCCGAGGAGCGCCTCGCCCGCCCGGTTGAGCCGCAGGAAGCGGAGCTCCGAGGCGTCCTTGACGAAAGCCATGAGCGGCAGGTTCTCGAACACCGACTCGAGGAACAGCGCCGACTCGCGGGAGGCCGCCTCGGCCCGGTGGCGTTCGGCGCCCAGCCGGTCGAGGAGCCGGGCGGTGAAGAGTGTGAGGACGACGAACGCGACGCTGCTCGAGAGGACCATGAGGGCGACCCCGAACTCGGTCCCGTAGAGGCCTTCGCGCTGGCCGATGAGCCGGAGCCAACCGATCCCGAACGGCATGAGGATCGCGAAGGGCACGAGCCGCCGGGCGAGCACGCCGCCCGCTCCCGGTGCCGAGAACACCCCCGCCAGACCCCGGTCCGGCCGGATGAAGACGGCGCCGATCCCGAGCGCCAGGAAGGCGACGGCCGTGTTCAGGGCCATCGGGATGTGGGTCGGGATCCCGTACAGCGGGCTCAGGTTGTAGGCGTAGCCGATCAGGACGAGAACCGCCGCGAAGTGCATGGTGAGCGCCAGGATCTGGGCGGCCAGCGTCCAGCGCGGAACCCGGAACATCGCGAGCGCGGCGCCGATGGCCACGAAGCAGAGCGCCGTGTTGGGAGCCATGCGGTTCGCGAATCCGCCGCCGGCCTCCGACAGCCGCGACCGGAAGAGGAGCCGGTCCACCCCGAGGTCCGGGCCCCCGGTGAGCGCGACGACCTTGGCCAGCCCGAGTGCCGCGGTCAGCAGAGCGAGGGCCGTGGCCAAATCGGCGGCGCGGCCGCGAGCGGCCCGCTCGTGCAGGGCGGCCCAGAGCCCGAGGGACAGGCCGGCCAGGACGAATCCCACCGCGGTCGCCGGGTTCATCGGTACGAGCCCGGGGAGGATCGCCCGCAGGACGGGAAGGTCGAGCGCCCATCCGACGAGCGCGACGCCCCCGCCTACCACGGACAGAGTGGAGCAGGTGGCTGGGATCGTGCGCCATGGTCCCGTTTTCGCCGGGTTGCCTTGCATCAATTCCTCGAGCGACCCATCGTGTGGAGTGTTGCGATGACACTGAGGATAGTCACGTCCGACCGGAGGCCGCAAGACGCGAGCCGCACCGCGCGGATGCGAGGGGATCGGCCGCACGTCAGGCCGGCGCTCTTGTGACTCCGGGCGAGCCCGCGACGCCCCGGGATGAAGCCTTTCACGCGGAATCGTGTACTATGACGTAGGATCGGCTGCGTAGCTCCCCCCCCAAGGAGGCTCCTCGTGTCACGTCTCGTCGTTCTCAGCGCGCTTCTGGCCACCGTCGTGGCGGTCGGCGGCGGATCGCCGCCTCTTCCCGAAGCACCGGCGGCCTACTACTTCCTCAAGATCGAGGGCATCGACGGCGAGGCCGCCGACGGCGCGATCGCGCTCACCGGTCTCGCCTGGGACACCCGGGCCGAGGTGGGCCGATTCGCGGAGAATCCGCCGGCCGGAATCGCGGTGTCGGACTCCGGACTGGGAGGTTCGAAAACGGAGACGCGGATGGACCTGCGCGTCCGCGGCATGGCCGGTCGCCGGAGCCATCAGCCCCTGACGATCGCGAAGCAGGTCGACAAGGCCTCCCCCCAGCTCATGGAGGCGTGCGCCAACGGTACCACCCTCGTGAACATTCAGTTGTGGACGCGCGACGAGGGGGACCTCAGGACGCTCCGCTACACCCTCAAGGACGCGATCATCACGAGCTACCACATCGCCAATCCGGCCGGTGCCGGAGGGGTGCCGGTGGAGCAGGTGTCGCTGAACTTCGCCAGGATCGAGATGGCGGCGAGGGGAGCGAACCTCAACTTGTCGAAGTCGAACATCGACTAGGGGTCGGACGATCCGGAAGTAATCGACGAGTAGGCCGCGCCGCCGGCGCACGAACGTCCGCGCGCCGGGCGTCCGGACGTTCATCACGGGTCCGCCGGACGCCGGATGCCGGGGGAGAGTCCGGACGTTAGGTTTCCTAAATGCCCACGTTCCAGGCCGGCCAGCCGGCGCTCCTCCGACTCCGCGTGAACGGCGAGGACCGGGTCGTCCCCGCGCCCGTCCACAAGACGCTGCTCGAGGTTCTGCGCGAGGACCTCGGGCTGACCGGCACCAAGCACGGCTGCGAGCTGGGGGAGTGCGGTACATGCACGGTGCTGGTGGACGGCGCGGCCATCCTGTCGTGCCTGGCCCTGCCGGCGGCGCTGGAGGGGCGCGAGATCACGACGATCGAGGGGATGGAGGGGCCCGAGGGGCTCCACCCGCTACAGGGGGCGTTCGTCGAGCTGGGCGCGGCGCAGTGCGGCTACTGCACGCCCGGCTTCCTGCTGGCGGCGAAGGCGCTGCTGGAGGAGGACCCCACGCCCTCGCGGAATGCGATCGTCGAGGCGCTCGGCGGCAACCTCTGCCGCTGCACGGGTTACCTCAAGATCTACGAGGCGGTGGAGCTGGCCGCCGCGCGGATGCGCGGGGAGGCCGCGGAGCCGGCCGAGGAGACGCTCTATGGCGGGGCGTGAGGGCAGCGGTCTCCCGGACGGCTTGAGGGTCGTCGGCCGCTCGCTCCCCAAGGTGGACGCGGTGGCCAAGGTCACCGGGCGGACCCGCTTCGCCGACGACCTGTCGCTGCCGCGGATGCTCCACGCGAAGCTCGTCCGCTCGACCTCCCCCCACGCGGAGATCGTCTCGATCGACACGTCGAAAGCGGCGGCGCTCCCCGGGGTGATCGCGGTGATGACGGGGGAGGAGCTCCCGATCCCCTATGGGATCCTCCCGGTCAGCCAGGACGAGCACGCGCTCTGCCTCGACAAGGTCCGGTTCATCGGCGACCCGGTCGCCGCGGTGGCCGCGCTCGACGAGGAGACCGCCGAGGAAGCCTCCCGCCTGATCGAGGTCGAGTACGCCCCGCTCGACCCCGTGGCCTCGATCGAGGACGCGCTGAACGGCGGGGATCCACAAATACATTTGTACGGCGACGGGCACAACGTGCACAAGGCGGTGGCGCTCGAGTTCGGCGACGTGGACGCGGCGATCGCGGCCGGCGACCTGATCCAGGAGGACGTTTTCTTCTACGAGGGGAGCACGCACCTCCCGATGGAGCAGCACGCCTCGCTCGCCACCTGGACGCCGGACGGCAAGCTCACGCTCTGGACCTCGTCCCAGACCCCCCACTACGTGCACCGCGCGCTCTCGAAGGTGTTGGAGACCTCGGCCGCCCGGATCCGCGTGATCGCTACCCCCAACGGCGGCGGCTTCGGCGGGAAGTCGGACCCGTTCAACCACGAGATCGTGGTGGCGGCGCTCTCGCGGAAGACGGGCCGGCCGGTCAAGACCTGCCTGACGCGCGAGGAGGTGTTCTACTGCCATCGGGGCCGGCACCCGGTCCTCATGTGGGTGAAGACCGGCTTCCGCAAGGACGGCGGCATCACCGGCATGCACTTCCGCTCGATGCTGGACGGCGGGGCCTACGGCTCCTACGGGGTCGCCTCGACCTACTACACGGGGGCCCTCCAGACTGTGACGTACCCGGTCCCGGCCTACCGCTTCGAGGGGCTGAGGGCCTTCACCAACAAGGCCCCCTGCGGCCCCAAGCGGGGGCACGGGACCCCCCAGCCGCGCTTCGCTCTCGAGGTCCACCTCGACAAGGCGGCCGAGCGGCTGGGTCTCGATCCGGCCAAGATGCGGCTCGACCATCTCGTTCCACCGCAAAGCGTTACTGCCAATTACCTCAAGGTCGGTACGATGGGTCTCGGGGCGTGTCTCGAGAAGGTCGTGGAGGCGAGCGGCTGGGACCGGAAGTTCCGGCGGCTCCCGCCGGGCCGGGGAGTGGGGATCGCCTGCGGCTCCTACATCACCGGGGCGGGCCTGCCGATCTACTGGAACGCGATGCCGCACTCCGGCGTCCAGCTGAAGCTGGACCGCGGCGGCGGCGTCACCGTCTTCTGCGGCTCGACCGACATCGGGCAGGGCTCGGATTCGGTGCTGGCCTACGTGACGGCGGAGGTCCTGGGAGTCGACCCGTTCGAGATCGAGGTGGTGACGGCCGACACCGCGCTCACGCCGGTGGACCTGGGGTCGTACTCGAGCCGGGTCACGATCATGACCGGCAACGCCGCGCTCCAGGCGGCCGAGCGGGCGCGCGAGCTCCTGGCGAAGGCGGTGGGGGAGAAGTGGGACGTGCCGGGCACGCGGATCGCGTTCGCCGATGGCCGGGTGATGGACGTGGAGGATCCGGAGCGCTCGATCGCCTTCGCCGAGGCGGTGGTGATCGCCGAGAGCCGCTTCGGGACGATCGGGACGACGGGCTCCTACACGCCGCCGCCCTCGCCCGGGCGATACAAGGGGGCCGGGGTGGGGCCCTCGCCGGCCTACTCGTACGCGGCGGCCGTGGCGGAGGTCGCGGTCGACCCCGAGACGGGGGAGACGAAGGTCGAGGACGTGTGGATCGCGCACGACATCGGCCGCGCGATCAACCCCGTCCTGGCGATCGGCCAGGTCGAGGGCTCGGTCTACATGGGGCTCGGCGAGGCGCTGATGGAGGAGATGGTCTATCGGGGGAACCGGAACGTGGTGCACCGCCACCCGTCGCTGCTGGAGTACAAGAGCCCGACCACCCACGAGATGTGCCGGGTCCACACCTACCTGATCGAGGACCCCGACCCCGAGGGACCCTTCGGCGCCAAGGAGGTCGGGCAGGGGCCGCTCCTGCCGATCCCCCCGGCGATCGCCAACGCCGTGTATGACGCCGTGGGGGCGCGGGTGGACGAGGTCCCGATCACGCCGCAGAAGGTGCTGAAGGCGCTGGCCCGGAAGGCGAAGGGGGAGGAGCCGCGCGAGGGCCCGGCCGGGATGCCGGCCTTCCTGTGGCCCGAGCCGACCCGGGTGCCGCCCCCGTGGGACGGGGGGGACGGGCGGGCGATCGACGACCCGCGCCACATCGGCGCCGGCGGCGTGCGGGGGCGGGTGCCCGGTGGGGCGGAGGCGGGCCGATGATGCGGCTCCCGCGATTCGCGCTCCGCGTCCCGCGGACGGTGGAGGAGGCGCTCGAGGCCAAGCGCGCGGCCCCGCCCGACGCCGCGTACGTGGCCGGCGGGACCGACCTCTGGCCCAACATGAAGCGGCGCCACCAGGAGCCCTCCGAGGTGATCGCCCTCCACGCCGTCGGCGAGCTCCGCGGGATCGCCGAGCGCGACGACGGGGGAATGGACCTGGGCGCGACCGCCACGCTGGACGCCATCGCCCGCGACCCGCGGGTCCGGGAGCGCTACCCGGCCGTGGCCGCCACGATGCGGGTGATCTCCACGCCGATCCTCCAGAACATGGGGACGATCGGCGGGAACCTGCTCCTCGACACCCGCTGCACCTACTATGACCAGAACTGGGAGTGGCGGAAGTCGATCGACTTCTGCATGAAGAAGGACGGGACGATCTGCTGGGTGGCGCCGGCCAGCCCGCGCTGCTGGGCGGTCCAGTCGGCCGACTCGGTGCCGCTCCTGATCGCCATGGGGGCGACGCTGGACCTGACCGGCCCCGACGGGGACCGGACCGTTCCGGTGGCGGCCCTCTACGCCGACGACGGGATCCTCTACCTGAGGAAGCAGCGGGACGAGCTCCTGACGCGGATCCACCTGCCGGCGCCGAACGGCTGGCGCGCCACCTACCGCAAGGTTCGCCGGCGCGGAGCGTTCGACTTCCCGGTGCTCGGCGTGGGCGCCTGGGCGTCCTTCGAGCCGGACGGGAGCGTCCGGGACGTCCGGGTGGTCCTGGGGGGCGTGGGCTCCGCTCCGTTCGAAGTGGAGGCGGCGGGGGAGGCGCTGAAGGGGGGCCGGCTGGACGACGCCGAGCGGGTCGAGGCGGTCGCCGACGCCGCGAAGAAGCTCGGCCGACCGCTCGACAACACGGACTTCACCCTCTCCTGGCGGAAGGATATGATCCGCCCCACGGTCAAGCGCGCCCTGGCCGACCTGGCGATCCCGGCCGGAGCGGCCGGGTCGTGAGCGAGCCGGCGCGCCCCTGGCCGGCTGTGGCGGGGGTAGTGCTGGCGGCCGGCCGCTCCATCCGGATGGGCCAGCCGAAGGCGCTCCTGCCGGTGGCGGGCCGTACCTTTCTCGAACACGCGGTGGCCATCCTGCGCGAGGGCGGCTGCGATCCGGTGCTGGCCGTTGTGCCGGCCGGATCCCCCGGGCTGGCGCTCGAGGCGGAGGGCGCAGGCGGCCGAGCGGTCGTGAGCCCCGATCCCGACGCCGAGCAGGTAGAGAGCCTGCGGATCGGTCTCGCGGCGATCGGTTCGGGCGCAGCGGCGGCCATCGTCCTGCCGGTCGACTTCCCACACGCCAGACCGAAGGTCGTGGAAGCTCTGATCGACGCCTTCCGCGAGAGCGGCGCGCCGATCGTCCGTCCCGTCCACCGCGGGGTCCCCGGCCATCCCGTCCTCTTCGCGCGCGACCTTTGGACCGAGCTCTCCGATCCCGACCTGGAGGAGGGCGCCCGCGACGTCGTGCACCGCCACCGGGCCGAGATCGTGGAGGTTCCGGTGGAGGACCGCGGCGTCACGGTGGACGTCGACACGCCGGAGGACTACGAGCGGGAGATCGGCCCGCCGTGACGGCCTTCGGGCTGGCCGAGTCCGTCCGCCTGACGCGGGCTGCGATGGCGGGAGGAAGGGAGGTGGCGCTCGCCGTGGTGGTCGCCGGTCCACCGGAGCTCCTCGGCCGGCGTCTCGCCTGGGACGGAGAGCGGCTTCACGGGAGTCTCGGAGATCCGGCCGCCGACGGGGCAGCGCGGAGCGCCCTGGCCGGAGCCGGGGAGTCCCCCGCCACGGTCCGCGTGGGAGACAGCGGACTCGATCTCTACGTGGAGCGGATCGTCCCCCCGTTCGAGCTGGTGATCGTGGGGGCCGGCCACATCGCGGTGCCGCTGGCCTCGATCGGGTCGCTCCTCGGCTGGCGCGTCACCGTGCTCGACGACCGGCCCGAGTTCGCCCGCGCCGAGCGGTTCCCGGACGCCGATCGCGTGATCGTGGCCGACTTCGCCGACCCGTTCGCGGGCATCCCCATCGGCCCCCGGACGCGGCTCGTCCTGGTGACCCGTGGCCACCGCTACGACTACGACTGCCTGCGGGCCCTCGCCGCGATGGGCGCGGAGCCCGCCTACGTGGGGATGATCGGCAGCCGGCGGCGGGTCCGGGCGGCGTTCGAGATGCTGGCGGGGGAGGGGTTCGCCGCGGAGTGGCTGGCCCGGGTACGGGCTCCCATCGGCCTCGACGTCGAGGCCCAGACCCCGGCCGAGATCGCGGTCGCGGTGGCGGCCGAGATGATCCAGGCCGAGCGTGGGGGCACCGGCCGCCCGCTGCGCGACGTGGAGGACGTCGTCCGGTACGTGAAGGCGCTGCGGCCGGCGGAAGACTAGCCGGTCTGGAGGCCGATGGCGAAGGCCGCCGCGTAGCCCGCGTCGGTCTCGGTCACGTCGAGCACGAGCTGCGATCCGCCGTCCCGCCGGAAGACGCCGTCGTTTTCGTTCCGTCGGTTTCGCGGTCCCCGGACCGCGTACGGCTCGGCGGCGAAGACCCGGTCGGTGAGATCGTCGTCGAAGTAGAGTTGGCTCGTGAACTCGAAGCCCGGGTCGGCCGCCGGATCGGAGCGGACCTTGAAGTGGACGTGCACCGTCCGGCCCGGGTACCAGCCGGGATAGATCGTCGTGAAGCGGGCCCTCCCGTCCCCGTCCGTGACCTGCCAGCCGCGGAGGAACGCGAGCTCGCTCGTGTCGAACGCCGGGTCCCGCACGCCGGAGTAGACCCCCGCGGCGTCGCATTGCCAGAGGTCCACCACGGCCCCGGGGAGCGGCGTGCAGCCCTCCCCGTCGATCCGGGAGACGTCGAGCGTGAGCTCGAGCGGCGCGCCGGCGGGAATCCGGCCGCTCGCGGGGTCGGGCCGGATGTCGACGCGATTCAGCGCTCCGTCGACGAAGTAGGGGCCCTCGGTCTGCTGGGGCCGGACCACGCAGGCCGGGCCCGCGCCGCGCGCGCCACCGGCCGCGACCGGCGCGCCGTTGCCCCGGCGGCCACAGCCGGTCAGGAGCGCGAAGCCGCCGGCGCCCAGTGCGAGGAGAGCCGCGCGCCGCGAGAGGAGCGCCCCCACCATCCGGTCGTCGTGGACCATGCCCGGAGTATACCACTTCGCGTCCCGGGCGCGGCGAGAGGTAGCTTCGCGGGAATGGACGAGACGCGAGCCGTGCTGGAGGCGATCGAGCGGGCCATCGAGGCGAAGCGCCCGGTGGTGCTGGCCACGATCGTTCGCGCCCGGGGGTCGACCCCGCGCGGCGTGGGGACGCGCATGGTCATCGAGCCCGACCGCATGGTGGGCACGGTCGGCGGCGGGTGCGGCGAGGCCGCGGTCCTGGAGGCGGCCAGGGCCGCGCTGGCCGACGGCCGGGCCCGGATGGTGGCGGTGGACCTGACCGAGGACGTCCTCTCGTGGAGCCCGGCGGTCTGCGGCGGCGTGTTCGACGTGCTGCTCGAGCCGTGGCGGCCGGAGGCCTGACCCGGCCCGGGGGTTCGCCCCGCGCTGATTCGCCGCGGCCCTGCTAGAGTCCGCCGCCATGCTGTTCCTGGTCACCAACGACGACGGCTACCTGGCCCCCGGCATCCGCTCGCTGGCGCGCGCGCTCGAGCCGCTCGGCGACGTCGTGGTGGTGGCCCCGGACCGCGAGCAGTCGGCGACCAGCCACTCGCTGACGCTGCACCATCCGTTGCGCGTGCGGCAGACGGCGGAGAACCGCTACCACGTCGACGGCACCCCGACCGACTGCGTGATGCTCGCGGTCAACGCCATCCTCGACCGGCGGCCCGACTACGTGTTCAGCGGGATCAACCACGGCGGGAACATGGGGGAGGACGTCCTCTACTCGGGGACGGTCTCCGCGGCCATGGAAGGGACGATCCTGGGGATCCCGTCGATCGCCATCTCGCTGGTCCACGCCGACGAGACGTGGCTCGCGGGGTACGAGACCGTGATCCGGCGGCTGGTGCGCCGGATCGTCACCGAGCCCGCCACCCGGGCCTTCTCGAGCGACACGCTGGTGAACGTGAACCTGCCGGACCGGGATCCCGCCACGGTCCGCGGCGTGCGCGTCACGTCCCTCGGCAAGCGGGTGTACGTAGACCCGGTCGTCACCGACAAGGACCCCCACGGGAAGACCTATTACTGGATCGGCGGCGGGGAGCCCACCTGGGAGGGGCCGGCGGGAAGCGACTACCACGCCGTCCAGGCGGGCTACGTCTCGATCACCCCCATCCAGCTGGACCTGACCCACCACCGCGTGCTCCCGGACCTGAGCGCGTGGGAGGAGATCGACCTGGCGGAACCCGAGTGACCGGTGGCGAGCGGCCGGACGCGGAGCGCGGCATCCATCCGCGCGCGTGGCACCGTCGGCTCTACTGGTGGGTCCTCTCGTGGGCGGCCCACCCGCAGGGCACGTGGGCGCTGGCCGCCCTGGCCTTCGCCGAGTCCTCGTTCTTCCCGATCCCGCCCGACGTGCTCCTGATCGCGCTCTGCCTGGGCAAGCCCCACCGCGCCCTGTGGTTCGCCGGGGTGACCACGGTCGCGTCGGTGGTGGGCGGGCTCGCCGGCTACGCCATCGGAGCCGGGCTCTACGAGACGGTGGGGAAGCCGATCCTCGAGTTCTACGGCCTCATGGACAAGTACGCCGAGGTCCAGGCCATGTACCAGAGGTACGACGTGTGGGCGGTCGGGATCGCCGGGCTGACGCCCATCCCGTACAAGGTGTTCACCGTAACGGCCGGGGCGTTCTCGATCTCGCTGCCCGGATTCGTGGCGGCGTCGATCGCGGGACGGGGGGCGCGGTTCTTCCTGGTGGCCGGACTGCTCCGGATCTGGGGGGAGCCGGCGCGCGAGTTCCTGGACCGCCACCTCGGACTCCTGACGATCCTCTTCGCCGTGCTGCTGGTGGGCGGGTTCGTGCTGATCCGCGTCATCCTGTGACACTCGCGAACCGACTATTTACAAAGCCGGCCGATCCCTTATAATTCCGCCCAATCCGCAGGTTTTCTGCTCGAAAACCACCCCAGGAGGAACGCACCGTGGCCATGAAGAAGGCCGCCAAGCCCGCCAAGAAGGGGGCCGCGAAGTCGGCGAAGAAGCCGGCTAAGAAGGGGAAGAAGTAGACCGGCCGGGGGGGTCGGCGAGGGCCGGCCCTCCCGCCATCGCGGCCCCGCGTTTCCTTGCCCGCCTCGAAGATCCGGCGTTATCTTCTCTCTTCGCGCTATCTCCAGTCGGGGAGTAGCTCAGCCCGGTAGAGCACTACGTTCGGGACGTAGGGGTCGCAGGTTCAAATCCTGTCTCCCCGACCATTACGACGACGCGCGCGGCGGCCCCTGGCCACCGCGCGCGTTCGCGTTCTCAGGCGGCTGCGGTCCGGTCAGAAGTTGAAGGTCACCCCTCCGATCGCGCGGCTCCCGATCACCGACCCGCCGTAGAGCTGGTAGACCTCCTTGTCGAGCACGTTGGTCCACACCAAGTGGAGCCGGGCGTATTCGGTCGCCCGCCACCCGCCCGAGAGGTCCACCGTGGTGTAGCCCTCGACCTCGCCCGCGAACACCCCGGCCGCCCAGTCCATGTCGCTCTGGGTCCGGGCCTTGACACCGAGGGAGAAGGACTCGGGATCGCTGTACGTGATCCCGACGTTCGCCTTGTGCTCGGGCGTGTTGGGCTGGAGCTCGTCGGCGTCCACCTGACCGCCCTGCGTGGTGGTGGTGTCGTCGATGTCGAAGTCGAACCGGGTGTAGTTGGCGAAGACCTCCCAGTTCGGCGCCGGGAGGAAGGTCACGCCCAGCTCCACGCCGCGCTCGGTGACCTGGCCGGCGTTCGTGTACGAGAGCACGAACTGGGGCATCCCGTTCACAAACGTGAGTCCAGGGAGGAGCCCGGACGGTCCGAGCGCCTGCTGGATCCCCCCGATGATCCCGGGCTTGAACGGCGCCAGAGGACCGGCGTCGAAGATCGCCGGAACCAGGTCGTCGATGGTCCCGGTGGGGAAGTCGGGATTCACACCCGGCAACAGATCGGTGACGAAGTCCTCGATCTCGTTGTAGTAGACGTCCACCGTCGTGTAGAAGCGGCCGTTCGCGGCGGTCCCCTTGTAGCCGATCTCGTAGCCGGTGAGCTTCTCGACTTCGAGGTCGTCGTTGCCGCGGGCGAAAACGGGGGTGGGCTGGAAGTTGAGCGGCAGGTCGATCGGCATGCCGATCTGCTGAGCGATCGCGGCCTCGATCCCCTGTTCGATCAGGTGCAGCGGCACGCTCCCGGCGCCGGCCCGCAGGTAGAGCTCCGAGTAGTTGGGCGTCTGGAACGCCTGATTGAACGTCGCGCGGAGCGCGTGGTTCTCACGCGGCGTGAAGACCAGAGCGGCCTTGGGAGAGAAGCGGCTGTCGTCGATCACGGTGAAGTGGTCGAACCGGCCCGAGACCAGAGCCCGCAACTGCGGATGGATCTGGTACTCGAGCTGGCCGAAGGCGCTCGTGATCGTGTCGTCCTGCTTCTCCTCCATGAGCGTTTCCTGCGTGTCCACCGAGGTCCAGCGGTTCGACACTCCACCCACCGCCACGAGGGCGTTGTCCGGGCTCTTCCAGTTGCTCTGGAGCTCGACGTGGAAGAGGTCGGAGGACTCGAGGAGCAGCGCGCCGCTGGCCAGCGACGTCTGGTTGTTGCCGGTGCACTCGTCGCGCGGCGCGCACACCCGGCCGAACCCGAACGGACTGGGGTTGCCCTCCTCCTCGCCGGCGCGGCGGCCGCTGTACCAGGCCATCGCGGTCCAGCGGTCGGACGCGTACTGGGTCCGCGCCCACGGCCGGTGCGTGCCGTTCACCTGCACCCGGCCGATCCCGGTGACGAAGATCTCGTTTTCCGTGTGCGTGGTTCCGCCCTCGACCGTCCACAGCGCGCCGCTGTCGAAGTTGTAGTCGACACGGGCGCTGCCGTAGACGGAGCGGACCGGGTCGTCGAGCAGGGGCACGGCTTCGGCGTTCAGCGGGCCGTATTCGAACGTGCACGGCTGACCGACCGCCGGGCAGGCACCCTCGGCGTCGGACGGTGTGCGGGACACCGACCACGTCTCGCCCACGGAGGAGTACCCGACGTTCCCCTTGAACCCGACCCGGCCGTCCCCGGTGCCGCCGGCGTGGCGGACGTCCACCCGACCGGTCTCCCGCTGGCCGCCCGAGATCGCCAGCTTGGTGCCGGCGATCGATAGCGGGTCCGGCGTCGTGATGTTGACGACCCCACTGAAGGCATTGGCGCCATAGAGCGCCGATCCGGGGCCGCGCACCATCTCGAGCTTCCCCAGGTCGTCGAGGGGCATCGAGAGCGACGTCCACTCCTGCGCCTGGAGGAACCCGACGCTGCGGTCGATGCCGTCCTGGAGCACCAGCACCCGGCGGTTGAGCGAGGAGTTGTAGCCGCGCGCGTTGATGTTGAAGTCCTGGACGCCGCTCTGGACCACGTCCACGCCCGGCTGGTCGGCGAAGAGCTTGGGGAGCTGTCCGTGCCCGCCTTCCCGCTGCAGCTTCTCGGGCGAGACCACGGACACGGCGGCGGGCGCCTCTACGATCCGCGTCGGCGTCTGAGACGCGCCGATGACCGTGATCGTGCCCATCTCGACGAAGCCGGACGAGAGCGCGGCGTCGGCGGATGCGATCTGGCCCGCGGCCACGGTCACGTCGCGCCGGAGGGTCTCGTAGCCCAGGATGTCGAACACCAGGGTCTGGGAGCCCGCCGGGACGTTGCCGATCGAGTAGGTGCCGCGCTGTCCGGAGACCGCTCCGAGCCCGGTTCCCTGGACCGTGATCTGCACGTTGGCGATCGGCCCGTTCGACTCCGCGTCGACGACCGTCCCGATGATGCGTCCCGACTGTGCGTGGGCCGCGGGGGTCCCACTCAGGAGGAGTGCGATCGCGGCGATTCCGACGAACCACGAAGTGCGCATAGAGGGCGACCTCCGGGAGGATTCAGGAACGAAGCGCGCAGACTCGTTTGAGGTTTCTATATAGGCGTGGGCGGAGCCGCCACGCAAGATCAGGGGTCCCCGCCCGCTCCCGCCGGATCTCCCCGGCGGCCGTTCTCCTCACCGCGGTGGGACGATCCTTGCAGAGAGGTCGAAGGTAACGGCCCCGGGAGGGCCCGCGAGCAAGCGGGACTTGAGGATCCGGCGTCCGGAGGCGGTATTATGGGGAATTGCGGCCGCAGCCCGAGGAGGTAGGACGGTTGGAAACGCGTCGATGTGTGCTCCGGGGAAGGGTCCAGGGTGTGGGGTTCCGCTGGTTCGTCGTGCGGAGCGCCCGGGATCTGGACGTCCGGGGGACGGTGCGGAACGGGGCGGACGGCTCGGTCGAGGTGGTGCTCCAGGCCCCGGATCGGGAGTCCCTGGACCGGATGCTCGACCGGATGCGGAAGGGACCGCCGGCCGCCCGGGTCGAGGACGTGTGGATCGAGCCGATCGACCCGGCCCGGAGCTACGACGCGATGACGGTGCTCCGATGAGGGGCGGGCGCGCGGTGAGGGCGACCGTCCTGGCCGGGGCCGCGGCGGCCGCCCTGGCGGGGTGCGCTCCCGTGTACACCGCCGGCTCGTCCGCGACGGTGGAGCCGGCGCGGGCCTCGCCCGGAGGCGGCGCCTCCGCGGCCGCGCCGGCGGGGCCCTCCGCCGAGCTGGCCGAGGTCCTGGGGACCCTGGTCTGGCCGCTGGCGCTGGACGGCGCGTCGCTCCTTTCGTCCCCCTACGGCGACCGGGTCCACCCGGTGGCCAGCGACGTCCGCTTCCACTCGGGACTCGACTTGCGCGCGCCGGCCGGGACGCCGGTCCACGCCGCGGCCGACGGGGTCGTGCTCGCGAGCGGGACGGCCGGGGCGTACGGCCAGCGGGTGATCCTCGACCACGGGGCCGGTCTCCGCTCGCTCTACGCCCACCACAGCCGGAACCTGGTGGTCGCGGGCCAGCGGGTGCGCCGGGGCCAGGTGATCGCCCTGGTCGGGCGCACCGGCAACGCCACCGGCGACCATCTACACTTCGAGCTCCACTGGCGGGACGGCGTGGTCGACCCGAAGGTCGTGCTCCCGGCGCTCGCTCGCGCTCCCCGACGATGACCCAGGAGGAAAGCGTGCCGGCCGATTCCCTCGAACGCCGTCTGCGGGCGGCGATCCGGACCATTCCGGACTTCCCGAAGCCGGGCATCCAGTTCAAGGACATCACCACGGTGCTCGCCGAGCCGGCGCTCTTCCGCGAAACGCTGGACGCGCTGGCCGAGTGGGCGGGGTCGCGTTCGCCCGACAAGGTGATCGGCGTGGACGCCCGCGGGTTCCTGTTCGCGGCCCCGGTGGCCGACCGCCTCGGCGTGGGTCTGGTCCCGGTCCGCAAGCCCGGCAAGCTCCCCTTCACCACACTCCAGGAGTCGTACGACCTGGAGTACGGCACGAACGCCCTCGAGGTCCACAGTGACGCGGTGGGGAAAGGGGAGCGCGTGGTGGT
>DATLFF010000330.1:0-3463 GCA_035524915.1 Gemmatimonadota bacterium
TCCAGAGCTACGTCACCGACGACGTGATCTACTGCGTCTACGTCGCGCCCGACGAACGAGCGATCCTGGAGCACGCGCGCCGCGGTGGTTTCCCCGCCGACGCGATCGCGACCGTGCGGCGAGTGATCGACCCGGTCACCGCCGAGCCCGTGACGGTCGCGGCCTGAGGAACGGCGTTTGGGCTCCGGGGCCCGACCGGGCGGCGCTCCCGCCCGGTCGGCGGCCCCGCCCGCCGGGGCCCGCCGGTGGGGTGTCCAGCCCTAACGCCACCCGTGGCGATTGCTGTTCGACCGCGGCACCGCGAGCTCGGGGGAGGCGGTGGATCGCCGCCGGATGGGCGCCAGCCGAAGGCGCGATGGGGCCGGGCGCCGGTCGTCAATCCTGAGCGCCGGAAGTCGGCGAGTGGTCTCGAGCCGCCGAGACGCCGCGCGGTTCGACCCGGTGCCGTCGGCGTGCACAAGTGACCAACGGCGGCGGTCGGCCCCCGCGAGTGGTCGATTCGACACCCTCGCGGCGGTGGCGCGCCGGGTCGACTCGAGCCGCACGTGCCGGGCGCACGGAGCGAGGTCGCCGGTAAACCCTCATCTTCGTTTCCGCCTCCAGGGCACGAAGCTAGAACGACCTACGATCAGGATCGCGGGGCACGCTCCATCTCCGCCTCCGCCTCCAGGCTCAGCCGGTCCCGCCCGATCGTCGCGAGCGCGAGCAGCCGGTCGCCGACCACATAGCGGAACGCCCGCCCGTCGTCCCCGGAGCCGTCGGCCTCCACGCGGTCCCACTCCTCCGCGTGGCCGACGTAGCGGACGACCACGTCGTACTGGTGGGTCCAGAAGAACGGTACGTCGCGGAAGGGCTCCTGGCGGCCGAGGATGCTCCTGGCGGCGGCCTGTCCCATGCGCTGCGCGACGACCCAGTGCTCGATGCGGACCCGGCGGCCGGTGCGGGAGTCGGGCCAGCGCGCGTTGTCGCCGGCGGCCCAGATGCGAGGATCCGAGGTGCGCAGGGTCTCGTCCACCATGATCCCGTCGTCGACGTCCAGGCCGGCTTCCTCGGCGAGCCGCGTCTCCGGCCGGACGCCGACGCCCACGACGACGAGGTCGGCGTCGACCGCCGTGCCGTCGTCCAGGACGACCCGGCCGGCTTCGATGCGCTCGACCGTGTGGCCCAGCCGGAACTCGACCCCGTGCTCCTCGTGCGCGCGCATGAGCAGCTTCCCCGGCTCGGTCCCCAGCACGCGCTCGAAGGGCACCTCCTCGGGGGCCACGACCGTGACGTCCAGTTCTCGCGCGCGCAGGGAGGCCGCGACCTCCATGCCGCTGACGCTGGCGCCGATCACCACCGCGCGGGAGGCATCTTCGGCGTCCGCGATGATCCCGCGGGAGTCCTCCAGGGAGCGCAGGACGTGGACGTGCGGGCGCTGGGCGCCCTCGACCGGCAGCGTCCTCGGCGCCGCCCCCGTGGCGAGCAGGAGCGCGTCGTAGCGGACGGGGTCGCCCGACTCCAGCCCGACCTGGCCGTTCTCCCGGTCGATGCCGGCCACGCCATCGACCACCCGCTCGATCCCGTTCTCCTCGTAGAAGCCCTCGCCCCGGAGGGGGATCCACTCCTCCGGCGCCGATCCCGCGAGGTAGTCCTTCGAGAGGTTGGGCCGGTCGTAGGGGGCGTCGGCGTCGGGATCGACCATGACGATGGCGCCCTCGTAGCCTTCCCGTCGCAGCCACTCCGCGGCGGCGCTGCCGGCGGCGCCGGCGCCGACGATGACGACCCGGCCGGGGCCTTCCGCTTTCCGTCCCCGCGCGTCCAGCGGCGCGTGCTTTCGCTTCTCCCCGACGATCACCCGCCCGTCCTCGACCCGGACGTCCCACGTCGGCAGAGGGTTGAGCGCGGGCGCCGAGAGCGCCTCGCCCGTGCGCAGCGAGAAGCATGCGTGGTGTAGCGGGCAGCGAACCGTGTCGCCCTCGACCAGCCCTTCGGCGAGCGCGCCGCCGTAGTGCGTGCACCTGGCCCCGATCGCCCGCACCTCGCCGTCCACCAGCGTGAGGAGCACCGCATCCCCGTCCTTGTGCCCGAGCACCGGCTCCCCCTCGCGCAGCTCCGCGAGGGCGATGCCCTCGCCCAGGTCGGGTCCCTTCAGCTCGTTGCCGCCACCTGCCATGACCGTGCTCCCTTCGCACGAGGGTCTCGGCTCCACCAGGCCCGGCCGGCGCGCCGGGGCCGGGTTCAGCGTCGTGCCGGGCGCCCCGGTTCGCAAGCGGGTGGACGCCATTCTTTCCGCGCGCATCGCCCACATGTACATTGTACATATGAAACGTGTCACGGCGTCTGAGGCGCGCCGGAACTGGTTCCGGCTGCTGGACGAGATCGTCGCGGGGCAGGTCGTGGTCGTCGAGCGGAAGGGATGGCGCATCGTCCTCCGGCGCGAGGCCCGGCCGGAGGGGGACGCCCTCGAGACTCCGGACTATGGCGGGCTCATCCGCGCCCCGGACGTCGAGGACGCGGACCGGTGGTCCTGGGAGTGGAGCGACGAGGAGGAGCTGCGACCGGCCGATCGGACCGACTCCGCGTGAGCCTACTCCTCGACACCCACTTCCTCCTCTGGATCGTCACCGACGCTGCCCGGCTCGATGCCTTCCCGTGGCTGGCCGACCGGCGGCCGTGGGGGGTCTCGCCCGTGTCGTTCCTGGAGGTGCAGTTCCTGGCCGAGGCAGGCCGGATCGAGGCCAGGACGGAGGAGCTGGTCGATGCCGTGCAGTCCGATCCTCGCTTCGTCGTGGACGAGCAGCCGCTGCTCGCGCTCGTGCGGGCGGCGCTCGACGTCGGGTGGACAAGGGACCCTTTCGACCGGCTGCTCGTGGCGCACAGCCGGGCGCGGCGGGTCCCGCTCTGCACCGTCGACCGCGTCATCGCATCCCGTCACGGGCTCCTCGTCCGGGAGCTGAGGTAGGCGCTCCTTTCCTACACGCGCAGCACCACCTTCCCGTAGCTCTCCCGCGACTCTATGAGCCGGTGCGCCTCGGCCGCCTCCTCGAACGGCAGCACGTGGCCGACCTGGGGGCGGATGCCGTGTTCCGCCACGAACGCGGTGAGCTCGTCCCAGATGCGACGCACGCGGTCCGCGTGCGGAAGCAAGTAGCCGACGTGGCTCGAGGAGATGCCAATGGAGCGGGTGAGCATCTCGCGGAGGGACATCGCGGGGCGGTCGCGCCAGGCGCGCCATAGCGACCGCGGGTTCCACCAGCGGTAGTCGAGCGAGGCGTACCCGACAACGACGACGCGGCCGAACGGCGCGAGCGCCGCCTTCGCCGCGCGAAACACCTCCCCGCCGACCATCTCGAGCGCGATGTCCACGCCCCCGGGGCCCGCGGCCTCCCGGAGTCGCTCCTCCCAGCCGTCGGCGCGGTAGTTGACGATCCCTTCGGCCCCCAGCTCCCGCACGCGGGCGAGCTTCTCGTCCGAGCCGGCG
>DATLFF010000331.1:0-2243 GCA_035524915.1 Gemmatimonadota bacterium
GGCGGATCGTCGGTGAGGCGCGGGAGGACGGCCTGACGGGCGAGGCCGCCAAGGTCGCCTACTACTTCTTCCTGTCGATCTGGCCGCTGTTCCTCGGCCTGTTCGCTTTCACCGGGATCTTCGGCGGGGAGCCGGCGTTCGTGATTCTGATCTGGCTCTACCTGACCGCCCTGGCCATCCTGTTCGGGGGTGAGGTCGCGGTCTCGCTCGAGCAGGGCCTCCACGAGGACGGCTAGCCTGTCCTGATCGCGAGTAGTAGCGACACCTCAGCCTGACCACATCTTCGGGGCCCCGATCACTTCGACCGGTGTGCGCCCTTGGGTCCAGCGGCCGGTGTGGGCCCGTTCGTGGTTGTAGTACTGGAGGTACCGGTTCAGGTCGGCCTCCAAGCCGCGGAGACGGAGTTGATAGAAGCGGGCGAAGGCCGGCTTCCAGCACTCCTCGAGGATGGTGCCGTGGAGTCGCTCGACGCAACCGTTGGTCTGGGGGCGTCCCGATGCGATCCTCCGATGGCGAGCTCCGAGAGCGGTGACGGTCGGGGTAAAGACGTCGCTGCCGAACTCGCCGCCCGAGTCCGTGAGGACCTTCTCGAGTGTCCAGCCGGCGCGCTTCAGGTCGGCCGCCACTCGGCGGGCCAAGGCGGTGGTCCACTTCGCGGCCGGGTTCCGTGGCGTCACGTGCACCTCGGCCCAGGCATAGGCGCTGGCCACGTCGATGGCGGTGTACTGCCAGACGGCGCCGGCGGCGCCGGTGAGCCGACCGACGAAGAAGCAGTCCATCTGCACGAGTGCCCCGGGCCGCTCGGCGTGCAGGTGGCGCACCGGGGGCTCCGGTCGATCCCGCTCGGGCGGAGCCGCGTAGCCGGCCACCAGCGCCAAGCGCTTCGACCGTGTGTTCAGACCGTGGCGTCGCAGGACCTGATAGACCCCGGTCGGTGAGAGCAGGAGCTCGCCCCACTTCGGACGTCTCAGCTCGGCAGCGATCCGACGCGGTCCGAAGCCGGGGTGCCCCAGCGCGAACGCCAGGACCCGGTGCTCCACCATCGGTGGCACCGCGTTCGGCATCCGCGGACGGCGCCGCTCTCGCGGCCGCAGGACCTCCAGCCCGTAGCGCACCATCTGCCCATGCCACCGGTAATAGGTCGACGGGTGGATCCCCATGTAGCGGCAGGCGGCCCGGACGTTGCCCAACTCGCCCGCCAGTGCGATCGTTCTCAGCCGGAAGCGATACAGAGCATCCTCTTGGGTCATGGCGGTCGCTCCTTCGAAGTTCGACGTGGTGGTCAAACCAAGAAGGTGGCGCCGCCATCCCAAGGGGCGCTAACCCGTCGCTACATCTCGCGAATAGAACAGGCTAGCCGGCCGTCCCGTCCTTCCTCTGGTGGAGCATGATCTGGTTGCCGTCGGGATCGGTCACCAGCGCCATGAAGCAGACCGGCGTCTCGATCGGCTCCATCTGGATCGGCACCCCCTTCCCGCGGAGCTCCTCCACCGCCTCCCCCACGTCCTCCACCGCCAGCGCCACGATGGCGTTCCGGAACGGCTCGGGCGGGACCCCGAGGGCGAGCGCCGTCCCGCCGGCGTCCAGCTCCATGTAGTCGGCGGCGCGGGTCCCCGGCTCGCCCCGCGCGACCTCCACCTCCAGGCCGAGGACGTCCCGGTAGAAGGCCTCGGATCGGTCCATGTCGGTCACGCTGTACACGACGAAGTCGACGGCTCTCGGCTTCACGGCTTGCCTCCGGGCTCGGGATCGATGGATCGGACGGGACCGGAAACTGCCCCCCCGCCGGCCCACCGGTCCAGCCCTCTTGACGGGTGCGACGAAGCCGCGAACGAGCACCGGATCGCGCTGATCGGGTTCCAGGAGCGGTCGTAGGGGCCGGCCGGGAGGGGCCCGCCGGGCGGGGCCCCTCCCGGGCACGGTGGGCGTCGAGCCCCTCCTTGACCCGCCGTCGCGGCAAGCGTACAATGTACATATGAAACGCGTGACCGCCTCCGAGGCCCGGCGGAACTGGTTTCGTCTGCTGGACGAGGTCGTGGCCGGGGAGGTCGTCGTGATCGAGCGGAGCGGAGCCCGGGTGCAGATCCGGCGGGAGTCGGCGGAGGCGGACCCGGCCGAGCTGCCCGCGTACGGTCCGGTCGCGGGGCGCACCCCCCGCATCGCCGAGATGGCCTCCTGGGGCTGGGAATGGACCGGACCCGGAGAGGACCTCGCCCCCCGCGAGCGCGGCTGAATTCGCTCCT
>DATLFF010000332.1:0-12146 GCA_035524915.1 Gemmatimonadota bacterium
AGCTGCCGCCCCGGCAGATCCCCGACTCGCACTGGACGTTCGCGATGCATGATGCGTTGTTCGGCAGGTTCACGCAGGTCCCGTCCTGACAGGCGAGGGTCGCGCACTCGAACTGCTCCGTGCACGCCTGCCCCACGTCTCGCAGGCAGAACGTTTCCCCGCCCGAGCTCACGCACGACTGGCCCGGACCGCAGTCGGCGTGTTCGGTGCACGCCATGCGGAGCGGATCCACGCACGTCCCCTCGCGGCAGACCAGCCCGGCGGCGCAATCCCCTTCCTCGCAGCCGTCGAACTCGACCGCCCCCTTGCAGAGTCCCTCCTCGCATACGAGGCCCGGGCCGCACTCGGGCTCCTCGGCCTCCGGATCGCACTCGGCTCCGAGGGCCGCGACGCACATTCCCGTATCGGCCCCTTCCTCGATGGCGCACGAGAGGCCTGCCGCGCAGTCGTCGTTTCCGGTGCACCCCTCGAACCCGAAGCTGCCGACACAGACGTCGTCCTCGCTGCAGACCAGGCCTTCGCCGCACTTCCCGTCGTCGCAGGCATCACCGAGCTTGGGATCCCTCAGCACCAGGTAGATCACCACGCCGATGATCGCCAGCAGGAGCACGCCTCCCCCCACGAAGAGGATCCACCAGGGGAACGGCTTTTTGGGCTCGGAGGCGGGGACCTCGAACGCCACCTGGGGACCGTCGGTGAACTCGTCGTCGGGGTTGGCCTCGGACACGACCTTCAGCAGGAAGGCGTACTCGCCGGCCTCCATCCCCTCCGGGACCGCGATCCGGACGGTGAACTGCTCGGTGCCGTCGATGAACCGCTCGGCGGGCGGCACCAGGGTGAACCACTCCGCCTTGGCGGACCCCTGGGGGACGACGAGCGCCCGGGCGCGGATCGGCCCCCGGGTGCTGGTGACGGTGAAGGCCACTTCCCCCTTCCGTTCCTTGTTCAGCCGGACGCGGTCGGGGGACGGCGTGATGGCGAAGATGCTGACCTGGTTCATCCGGCTACCTCCTCGGGTGGTCGCTTACGTTACGTCCTCGTCGGTCGGGCGGGCCTCGGGCGGTTCCATCTCGTACGTCACGTAGGCGGGTTTCTCCAGGCGGAGGATCCGATCGCAGAGCCACCGGTAGGGTTCCGCACGGGGCGGAATCCTCACCTTGATGTGGAACGGGCGCGGTTCGCTGCGCTCTCCCGTCACCCCTTCCAGGATCTCGAACCCGTCGATCCCGGTCGCCGTCCGCAGGAAGTCCAGCAGACCCTGGCGAGTCCCCCGCCAGCGGGAAAGGACCGCCGCGGCGGCGACGAGCTCGCGCAATCGGCCCCGGTCGATCGCGCCGTAAGCGGGCGGGTCGCCTTCGGGCCGCCCCGGCACCGTGAAGAAGCGCGACAGGTCCATCCAGCGGGCGATGAACGGCACGAAGGGGTCCGGCGCCCGGTACGGGTCGAAGTGTCGATCGAGATGCTCGAGCAGGTCCTCCGACGGCGTGTGCAGGGCCTCCATGGCGTCGAGGATCGCCCGCAACGGGCTGCCCGGACGGGACGTCCTCCGGAACACGTCGGGCAGCAGATCCTCAATCGCCTCGCGTCGCATTCTCCGGTACCGCCTTGATGTCGTGGACTCCCGAGCAGAATAGCCAGGTCGCTGGAAGGGTCACCTGCTCGAACTCGCGGGAAGAGACGGACACGTAAACGTTCTCTTTCTCCCGGCTCCGGAACACGCCGACCGGCGTCCCCGCCATGATCGTCGGCCCCTTCGGATCGACGTCGACGGCGTGAATCGGGTGGAAGCGCCCTCGGCTCCGCTCCGGCAGTCCGGAATGGACGTCCGGGGCGTGCCAGCGGGCTTCGGCATCCCGTGAGGGGAGGAGCATCACGCCTTGCTTGTGGCTCGCCGCCACGACGGTGGTCCCGCGGAACGCGAGGTCGTGGCACGACCCTCCCTTCCAGCCCTGAGTGTGCGCCTGCCACCCCCCGGGGGGATCCTCCGCCCCCCACAGCTCCCAGCTGAAGCATCCACGACCGTCCTCGTCCCCGGCGGCCGCGATGCCCGCCCATAGAAAGCGCCTGGGTCCGTCCGCCTGGATCGCCAGCGACCGCACGTCCTGCCCCTTCAATCCGATGTCGCGGAACGTCCCGTCGGCACCCCCCTCGATCGAGAGATGAACGCCACGGGTCTCCTGGAGTGCCACCGCCACGTTCACCTTTCCATCCACGTGTGTGGTGGCGGTCACGGCATAGACCCCCAGGTCGGGATCCTCCGCGTCGACCATGACCTGGACCGGGGTGGCTCCGGGGGTGGGGGCCAGCGAGTAGAGCCCCTTGTCGGTGGCGAGGAGCAGGACCGGGGCGCCGCTCTGGATCACCCAGGTGAGGTCTTCGACCTCGAAGGCGAGCTTGCCGGCGGGTGCCCACGACTCCCCGCAGTCCCGGGAGTAGTGTACTGCGAACGGCTCTCCGGCTTCGGACCCGGTGACCACGGCGAGCAGGCCGGCCACGTCGGGGTGGACGACCACGTGGGTCACGTTCTGGCCTTCGAAGCGTCCCGCCGGCTCCCACCCCGCACCGAGGTTCAGCGACCGGAACAGCGTATTCCCGTCCGCGGCGTACCAGGTTCGGGACTGGAACCGGTCGGCGGTCAGGGACGGGATCGCGCCGTCGGGGGCGTCCTGGACACGCAGGGCGATCCGTTCCACGTGGCTGACCCCCGGCTCCGCTAGGATGACGTCATAGATGTCCGACTCGTAGAGCGTGCGTCCGAACGGCCAGCCGGCGTAGGGATCGGCGCCACTCTCAGGTGCTGCGGGCAGCGGACTCAGCTTGTGGTGGAGCCGGCGCTTGACGCGATTCTCGACCTCCTCCCTGTCCTCCGGCGAGTAGACGACGAACCGCGCCGTCACCTCGACTTCCTTGTAGCGGGCCCAGCTGACCTCCACACCCGTCCCGAAGACCTTGCGGGGCTGGAGGGCGGTCGCGATCCGATCCAGCACGGCGTCGGTCTCACGCTCGGCCAGGAGAGTGGTGGTCACGCGACCGTTGTCCAGGAACCGCTCGGGGACGTCGGGGACCAGCAGGACCTCCACCGTTCCCGGGGGGGCGTGCCGCCAGAGCTCCGCCAGCGCCACGGCCTTCGCGCGGGCGACGGAGCCGGAGCTCCGACGGGCCAGCATCTCGTAGTCGCGGGCCGTGATGGCGCGCTCCTGGGAATGCAGCTCATGGGGGCCGCGCAGCAGCGCGTTCTCGAGGCTCTCGGCCGGTCGGCCGCCCGTGGTCGGGCTCGGATTGGTGACCTCCTCGACGCCGGGAATCGGGTCCCCGAGGTCCGATACGGCCCCCGCCGGGACGTTCCCTTCCGGGCCCCCACCCCTCCGGTACCACGCGAGGATCTTCCGCCCCGCGGGCGGGGCCTCGGCGAGCCCGACGGGGCGGTCGGACAACGAGCCGTCCTGCTCGACGTGACGGAGCGCGGGCGCGAACGAGATCGTGCCCGTGAGGCGGTCGGCGACGTATGCGTGGGGGTCCTCTCCGAGTTCCGTGAAGCGCTCCACCTCGCGCCAGATGCGATACGTCGCGCCCTGATGACGGATCGCCGGGACCCGCTCGTCGAGCTCGTCCTCGGAAACCTCGATGCCGACGACGAGATCGAGCTCCTCTCCCGTCGGCGCGATGATCGGGGGACGCTGAACCCGGACCGTCAGCCCGGGCCGCCCCACTCCCTCCCCCAGATGCTCGCCCTCCACGATCTCGCAGTGATGGGCCAGGACCTCGGCCTCGGTCGCACCCGCCTCGATCTCCGTCGCCCGGGCGGTGACGAAGACGACCTCCGAACCCGCGCCTCCAGCCGCGGCCACCCGCGTCCCGCGCGGGATCGCGACGGGGCGATCGGCGGGCTCGCTCCGGCGGAAGAGGAGCGCCGCCGTCGCAGCCGCCGGTGGCCGCAGATCGACCCCGAGGAGCTTGAGGAACTCGACGTAGGCCTTCTCCGGCAGGCGGTTCAGACGATAGATCATCACGTCGGTGAGGAACGCGAACAGCTCGAGGAGCACGCTCCCCGGCTGAGACGGAGAGTGGTCCGTCCACTCGGGGCACGTCTGAATCGCCCGCCGACGGGCCTCCGCCAGCAGGGTTTCGAAGTCCCGGTCGTCGAGGCGGGGGGATTCGAGTGACATCAAGCCTCCTCGCCGGTCAGGTCCAGCCCGAACCGGATCTCGGCCAGACGCCGAGTCGCCCGTACCCGGTACTCGAGGAAGACGTCCAGCCGCCCCGGTTCGGATGCGTGAGGAGTGGCGTCGAGCCGCACGATCTCGACGCGCGGCTCCCATCGCTCCACTGCCTGGCGGACGTAGTGCACGGCGAGGCCCGCCGCGGTGTCGTCGATGGGGGAGAAGGCCAGTCGACGCAGATCGCAGCCGTACCGGGGACGCATCACGCGCTCGCCCGGCGCCGTGGACAGGAGGAGAAGGAGGGCCTGGCGGACCGAGTCGTCCCCTTCCACCATCGCGAGGCTCCCGGATGGCGTCAGCCTCAATCCCACCTCGGCCTCGGGCGAGTCCTCCCTCGGGAGGGAGAACCGGAAAGAGCGGTCGGTGAAGCCGTTCACGCGATCTCCGACACCAGGTCCTGGCCCGCGTGGCGGACCTTGTAGTCCACCGTCCCCGGGGGGGTGCCGTCGGTCAGCCCGAGGACCGTGTCGAGGCACACCCGGCGGTCGTCGATCCGGAGCCAGTGCGAGTATCCCTGCCGGACTCGCAGGGTGTTCGTACAGGGCTTGATCGTGGCGCCGATGTTCGGGCAGCCGGCGATCGACCGGCGCTCGGGGTCGTCGTCGACCAGCACGGCGCGCCCCTCGACCGTCACCCATTCCTGGGACCGCGCGATATCGACGATCCCCAGCTCGTGCTTGCAGACCAGCCGCGCGTCCTCTGTGAGCCAGAGCATCCTCAGCCTCGCTGGAAGTCTACGGTGTCAGCGCGGATCGTGATCGGCAGGCCGGGCGCCTCGATCTCGAGCGGAGTCGCGGCGTGGAGTCGGACGATCCCGGGAGTCATCTCGAGGAAGCTCCCGGTCGTGTCCTGCACCCGGATGGAGACCCGGGCGTCGTCGAACTGGAGCCGATGGCCGCCGGGTGTGGCGAAGGTGAACCGCCGCACCGCCCCCTCCTCGACGCCGGAGTCGGGCAGCGACTGGCTGCCGAACAGGCCCCCGAGGACGATGCCCTGGGCGGGGTCGCCGGACACGAATGCGACCAGCACGCGGTCGCCGACGTCGGGCAGGGCGACCCACCCCTTCCCGGCGCCGGCGGCGAGGCTGAGGACCGTCATCCAGTCGGTCTCCACGTCGCCGTAGGTCGGCAGCGTGGCGCGGACGCGCCCGAGCCCCTCGGGGTCGTCGACCCGCGTCACCGTCCCCCAGGCCAGGGCCGCGGCTCGGCCAGCCGCCCGCGGGTGGGGGGGTGAGGTCGAGAACCGCGACAGAAAGCCGGACTCGGCGTCCACCGAATGGGTCACCTCGGTCAGGACGTAGCGGCCGGAGAAGGGTTCGGCGAGGCCCCGGGCGTCGACCCGGGTTCCCGGCCGCAGCCGGGGATCCCCGTCGGCCACGCCCGACAGCACGACCTCGGCGGCCGCCCGCCGATCGAGCTCGGCCTGGGCGATGGCTTCCGCCTGGCCGCGGTCCCGCGCGATCCGGTCGACGAGGATCCGCTCGTCGGCGCCGCCCACCCGATCGGGGGACGCGTCGACCGGGACATCGCGGCCGCTCCGGGGGACCGTGGCCCGGCCGGCGAACCATTCGACGCGGCACGTGTCCCAACCCGAGGCCGACACTGTCCGGCAGCTCGGCTCGCTGTTCGCCTCCACGTGGCCCCGGAGGAGCGACGCGCCGAGGACGAGCTCGATGGGCGATCCGGTCCCCTCGAGGGTCAGCAGATGGAGGGTGCCGTCCCGCAGCACGGGATAGAGGCCCGATCGACCCGCGTGATCGACCAGCAGGTCGAAGTCGGTCCGGTCGTACTGGACGATCAGGGCGGAGGCGACCCCCGCTTCGGCCGCCGCGACGGACAGACCCAGCGGCTCGGCCAGCTCCCGCGCCAGGTCGGCCGGAGTGCGGGCCGCGTGGCTGCGTACGGGCTGGCGCTTCCGCAGGCGGTGGAGCGGATCGTAGCCGCGGACCCGGGTCCGCACGGTCCCATCTCCGGGATGCTCGATCTCGACCGCGGTGACCTCGCCTTCGAAGAGCGGGGTGTCGGACGGGGGCACGTCCACGCGGAGCCGCGTTCCGGTAGGGACGAAGCGCGCGATCATGTCCTCGTACTCGATCTCGCACTGGGACGGGGCGGCGAGCCGCTGGCGAACGACGACCGAGACGAGACCCGCCGCCGCCTCGTCGTCGATCGGGCGCCCGTCGAGACGAACGTCCAGCTCGGGGAGGGTCGAGACGCCTCTCATCGGCGGGCGGCTCCGTCCGGCACGCGGAGGAGCGCGTTCTCGGGGAGCTCCAGCGGATTTGCGATGGCGGAGGCGATCGCGATCGGCCGCCAGTCCGGCGTTCCGTAGTAACGCGCCGCGATCTGATCGATGCGCTCTCCGTCGCCGGGGGTGCCGCCGCCCAGCAGACGGTGGAGGCGGACCTCGCGACTCGGAGCGACCTCCCCGTCGGGTGCCGCTCCCGCGGGGGCGAGCTCCGCCTCGTGCAGGCCATCGGCCCCGACCGCCGATTCGCGCCGGGGCTCGGGACGGCGCAGCAGCCGCATCCTCAGCCATGAGCGCCGGGGAACGCCGGTCGGGGAGAAGCGCTCGAGCCGTTCGGCCACCGCCGACACGACGGCCGGCACGTTCCATGCTTTTCCCCACACGAATCGGATCGGGGGCGGACGGCCGTACGGGTCCCGGCGCGGCTCGTTCTCGGCCAGGTTCCAGAGCGGCCGGGTCAAGTCGCGGACGTCCTCCGACTGGATCGAGGAGCCCGGCAGGGAGACGTCGAAGAGGAGGTCGAGCAGGATCTCGGTACGGCCACCTCCCGAGTAGAGCAGGGGATCGTCGGAGAGTCGCTCTCCGGCCACCGGCCGCCCGCCGGCGGACCGGGGACGGATGCCGGCCGTTCGCCGGACGATCACGCTCTCCGGATTGAGCAGGCACGCCAGGCGCTGCCCGGTCTCCTCTACGAGGAAGGCGACGCGTTCCACGGCTCTCCCCTCTGCTCCAGGTCCAGCTTCCTCTCACGCTCCCGGTGCTCGACCGCGCGCGTCGGTGGAGCATTATCCTCCTCGGGTAGCTCGGGCCAGTGGTCCGCCTCCGCGCCGCCCCAACGGACGGTGGCCGTATGTCCGATCGCTTTACGCGAGGCCGGAAACGACACTTCGGCGGCCGGCAGCGGAGGTGCGCCCGCATAGGTGGGAGGTGCGGGGACGAGGTGTTCAGGCAGCGCGGGGAAACGCACTAGAGCGACGGGCCGCGACTCCACCGGTCGGGGCTCCACCGGTTGCGGTCCTGCCGAAAGCGGTTTCACGGGCTCGCTGGCTGCCGCCGCGGACCGGACGTCTCCCGGCCAGGCGGCCGCTGGGCGCTCCCGGACGGGCCCCTTGGAGAACGAAGCGGGGCTTGATCCGCTCTCCCCAGTGAGCCGGCGCCCCCACCCTGGGGTCGAGACCCGGCGCTCCGGCGAGGTCGGCCAGGACGTCTCCCGCCGGTCGGACGCACGGGAGGGCTCCGCGGCGGAAAAGACGAGCCGCGGAGTCGAGGGCGGCCGAGCCACGCCGGGCCGCCGCGGCGGCACCTCGCTCGAGCTCCGAGTCGTCCCAGTCGGACCTGGACGCGATCCGCTCCCGGCCGGCTCGCTCTCTCTGTCCCTGCCGTCGTCCCGGTCCTGCCGCTCGGGGAAATCGGGCGCCGGCGGCGCCGACCCTTCCGAGGAGACGTAGCGGGGCGCCGGGCCGGAACGAGGATGGACGTGGGGCGGACCGCCCGGAACGCGGGCCCGGAACAGCGGGGAGCCGGTTTCGAGGCCGGCCAGGAGCTCGGGCCGCCTCCGGCGGATCCGGTCGAGCCAGTGCTTCGGCGGTCCGGGAGTCCGGGGGGCGCGATCCGTCCGCTCGCCGAGGATCCCGTCCGACCATCGCCTCGCCCACCTCGCCACCGCCTCCATCCAGACGAGGGGAGAGAGGCGCATCGGCTACCCGCGCTCCAGCGTGTTGAACACGAGCGTGAGCGACTCGATGGCCACCTCTTGGCCAAGGGCGTCGAGCGGAGCGCCCCTCCATTCGGTCGGGAACGCGTCGATCAGGTCCCAGCGCATCACTTCCTCTCGACCCTCGTTGTCGAGCATGATGATCGAGACGTTCTTGCGCTCGGGCCTGCCGTCCGCCACCGCCAAGAACCACTCCCAGAGTCGACTCGTGGTGGTCAATCCATAGCGGAGGGTGACGTCGGCATACTCGACCCGTCCCGGGAGGCGGTGGACGTGCCGTCCGGCGCCGCCTTCCCGGAACTGGAGCGCCTCGATCCGCGCGCCGAGGCCGCTGCACTCCGTGAAGTACCCTTCGATCTCCCCCTGGAACTCGAGGCGGAAGTTGTAGGCGCGAAACGGGTCGACGTAGGCACCCGGCTGAGCGGGAGTCTCGGTGGTTTCCGGTGGGGGGGTGGCGGGCTCGGGCATCTAGATCCCTCCTTCGGCTTCGAGTTCCGCGCCGGCCGCGGTCTGGCCGATCTGGAAGATGACGAACTCGGCGGGCTTCACCGGAGCGATTCCGATTCGGATCACGACACGCCCCTGGTCGATCACCTCCGGTGGATTCGTCTCTTCGTCGCACTGGACGAAGAACGCCTGCTCGGGGGTGGCTCCCATGAGGGCACCGTCGCGCCACAGTTGCATGAGGAAGGCGCGAACGTCCCGGCGGATGCTCTTCCAGAGGGTGCGGTCGTTCGGCTCGAAGACCACCCAGCGGGTGCTCTCGGCGATCGATTCCTCGACCATGTTGAAGAGCCGACGGACGTTGAGGTAGCGCCACTCGCTGCTACCGTCCGCGATCGTCCGGGCGCCCCAGACCCGGATGCCTTCGCGCCCGAAGAAACGGATGCAGTTGACGCCGTTCACGTTCAGCTCGCCCTGCTCGACCCGCGTGACCTGATAGGTGAGATTGAGCGCGCCCCGGACGGGAGTGTTGGCCGGCGCCTTGTGTACGCCGCGCTCACCGTCCGTGCGGGCCCACACGCCTGCCAGGTGGCCACTCGGCGGGACGTCGACCAGCTCTCCTTCCCCTAGCGGGTCCACCACGGTGATCCATGGGAAGTAGAACGCACCGAAGCCGCGATCGGACTGGCGGGGCCGGAGACCTCCCTTCTTCTCCTCCGACGCTCCGGTCCCCTCTTCGGTCTTCTTCCGCGACTTCGAGGCCGTGCCGACCTCGATCAAATGGTCGATCCGGTCCACCTCGAGCGGAGCGTCGAGGACCGCGACCCGATCCTCCATCGTCTCGCAGTGTGAGATCACAGCCTCGTATGAGGCCTGGTCGGTGAACCCGGGTGCGGCAACGATCGCGACCTCGTCGACGGGCTCCAGGAGTTGGAGTCCCTTCCGTTGTGTTCCCGAACCCGACAGGGACGTCGCATCCCCGATGTTCACCACGTAGCACCGCCCACCACCGTTGAGGAAGAACCCGTAGACGGCGTGCGAGAGATGGGTGCTGGCCGGCTTCTCGCCGCCGAACTCGCGGAGGAACTGCGACCAGTTGTTGATCGCCACCGCGGCGTCGGATCGGGCACCGCGATCGGGCGCGGCGCCGACGAACGCGGCGGTACTCGTCCCTACTGCCTGGATCGGACGGGCGCCGGTCGAGACCTCCTCGATGTACACACCCGGGGTCATGTAGTTGGGCATGCTACTCCTCCGGTAGAGGGAAATGGATCACGATCGGCTCATCGCCAACCTCTGCGGTCACGACCATCGCCCGTCCCTTGCCCTCGACCCGCAGCGTGCAGGGTCCGTCTCGGGCGGGCACGCTCGCGAACTGGAACAGCCCCCGGCGATTCGTCCGGGTGGCCAACTCGAACGAAGGCAGTTCCACCCGGACACCGGGCAGCGGGATGTCCTCCGGACCGAGGACCGTTCCCCGGAGCCCGACGACCGGCTCCACGTCCACGGTGAGAAACTCGCGCACGAGCGGCGCCGCCTTCTCCGCTTTCTCTCGCCGGACCACGATTCGAAGGACGAGACCCGGCCGCGGAGCGACGCCGAAGGCGAGCCAGAGGCGCGGGTCCATGGGTTGGGTCTCGATCTCGAGGTCCGGGGTCTCGAGGGCCGCGAAGAAGAGGTCCTCCAGGATCCGGTGCGCGGTGTCCGGCGAGCCGGCTCGAGCTGTCACCAGATAGCGCAGGACGACCTGCCTCGGGGGGCGCCGACCTGTCCGCGCGGGAGGGACGTTCATGAGGTCGAGGAGGTAGAGACTCACACCGTCCCCGTCGACGGTTGGGGAGGGGGGACCGAAGTCGACGTCGACCCCCTCGACGGCCTCCCGCGCCCACGCCCGTAACCGCTCGTCTGCCTCGGGAATCAAGACGTGCCTCGCACGTGGCGCTGGGCCATACGGCGGCGGAGTCGGCCGCGACTCATCGCCGCGCGCGGCGCCAGTAGAAGTACAGGAAGACCGCCGAGAGGCCGGCCAGCCAATGCCACACTCCATGCCATTGGAACCCTGAATCGGGGTCGCATAGGAAGCCTCCGGTCTGGGAACCCACCCATACGACGATGGCGAGGCCGAATACCATGACAGCTGGCAGATAGTAGAACAGGAAGCCGCCGAGGTCGGTCCGTGCGCTCGGGATCCAGAAGGCGATGTAGAGCTCGAGCGCCACGTAGACCGAGATCGCGGCGCTGATCAGAGCGAAGCCGTCCGCGCCGGCGGCGTTGAAAACGGTCAAGGCGACGACCGTCAACGGATATCCCAGGTAGAACATCCGGCTGTCGTCCACGACCCGGGTCAGGGTGTAGAACAGGATGAAGTTGGAGAACGTGTACATCGAAAGGTTGTCGAACACGCCTCCCCAGCCGACGAGCGAGGCGTGGAACCACATACTCCCCAAACCGAGGAAGACGACCACCCCGATGTACGTCAGGGGAAAGAATTCGGTCCGTCCCATCCGGCTGGTATACGAGGACGAGCCGCGGGTCCGGGTCCACCAGACCGCGAGGGCGACAAGGCCCCCGGTGAGGAGGCTGTAGAGGTTGGACCACGTGTTGAACGGCTGACGAACACCGGAATCCCCGATCTCCCCGGGGTCGAAAGCCTCGCAATAACAGGTGTCGGTCACCTCCGGGGTCGCCTGGATGCAGGAGTTCGCTTCGCCTGGCCAACCCAGCAGGACGAACAGGAGGAAAGGAAGGAGGATCGCGGAAACGCCGAGGTAGACGAGGAGCTCCCTCACCGTCTGGACCCCGACCTCTCAGCCGGGCGCGCAAGAGGAGTGCGTCTGGTCGGCCGTCCACTTCGACCCGTCACTCGGAGGCGACTACGAAGATCACGACCGAGACGATCACGAGGGCGATATCCACTAACCAGGCCCACCAAGGCATGTCCTTGACTTCGACCAGGGCTCCGACCTTCCCGACCCGGCCCTTGATCTCCGATGTTGCGCCCGCGATCCACGAGAAGGCGCCGATGACGACGGCGGTGATCCCGAACAAGATGAAACCGAGCTCGTTGTCCGGCGTGAGGTTCTTGTTGACCAGGCCGTTGATCGTCATCGCCACCCCGACCAGAATCAGCAGGAGGAAGCCGACCCATCCAGGGATCCAGGAAAGGAACTTGGAAAGGTTCATGCGTGACCTCCTTCGGAGAGCTCGGGTGAGGTGCGTGAGCGCGAGGAGGGGGACCCCGCGGCGGAGCCTCGAGGCGACTCACCCGAGGACGAGCTTCTCGACGACGGGAGGGGGGGACAAAACATCGCTCGCCAGCGCATGATCACGAAGACAGGACTCAGGTGCGATGGCGGGTCGGAGCACTCGACTGGGTTCGACTTCGACACGCCGCTGGATTCAGTGGCCTGAATCTCTCCTCCCTTATACTTAACTGCTATACTCTTACTTAACTGCTATACTCTAACCGTGACGCTGGTGTCAATCCCATACCCCGTCTGCGGTCATCCTGGGTTAGTAGA